>JAZQVJ010000250.1:0-2510 GCA_045631785.1 Eubacteriales bacterium | reverse complement strand
CGTCCATCACAAGTGCAAACGGATCGTCCTTGGCATTCTCCTGCCCGTGAACGCGCGAGTAGAACTTGGTGATGCCGCGCTCCTCGGCATTTTCACGACCGTAGAATTTCAGGTCGCCGAGAGCAAAGACCTTGGTAGGATAGGAACCCAGCCAGAAGTTCACGAGGTCGAAATGGTGCGTGGACTTGTGAACGAGAAGGCCGCCGCTGTTTCTCTTGTCGCGGTGCCAACGGCGGAAGTAGTCGGCGCCGTGGCTGGTGTTCAGGATCCATTCGAAGTGGACCTGTGTCACCTTACCGATGGTATCGTTCATGAGAAGCTCGCGGAGCTTCGTGTTGTGGGGCGCGTAGCGATAGTTGAAGGTGACACGCAGGGTCTTACCGGTGCGCTCGATGCAGTCCAGGATCTGCTGGCACTTGTCGGCATCCATGGTCATGGGCTTCTCGGAAATGACGTCGCAGCCCATCTCCATCGCCTTGATGATGTATTTGTGATGCGTACGGTCGATCGAGGTCACGATGACGATATCGGGCTTGGTCTCGAGGATCATCTTCTCGAATTCATCGACGCCGTACATAGGAATCGGGGGATAGTTCAGCTGCTCCTGCATGAACTCGTTGGCATACTCCATACGGGTGCGGTTGATGTCGCAAAAACCAACAAGCTCAGATGTCTCACCATAGGTCGTGGCAATGGCGTGATAGTACATTCTGGCACGGCCGCCAACACCCACTTGAGCATATCTTTTCTTTCCCATGGTAACCTCCTGTGCGCTTATGCGCATAAAAATCTTTCAAAATATAGCATAACAATGCTAAAGATAGTATAACATTCAAAAACAAGCAAAGTCAAGCACAAAATGCACAAAAAAGAAAAATAATTTTGTCGTTTCGTACAACTTTCCGCGTTTTTTCTGTTAAGGCCTTAAAAAACCGGGTAAATCCCTTAAGTATCCAAGATTTTAAGGCACTATCCGGGGGGGAGAAGGGATGTCCGTTCGGCTTTCCGGAGAGAGCGCCGCACGGAGGCAAGAACGCCCCTTTTCGCGATGCCGTTTCTCCTTCTCGGTAAAAAAGGCGATCACCCGAAAAAACGCTTCCTTTTTACTTGCAATTATCCCTCGTATGAGGTATAATACATAATGGAAATACAAAGAGGCGAAAAACGCCGAAGGATGACGATATGCTGGAACTTAAAAATGTATCTTACCTTGCCGGTGAAGGCGATGAGAGGCGGGAGATCCTCTCGGATGTCTCGCTGACGATCGACGACCGACTGACGGCTATCACAGGGCCGAACGGAGGCGGCAAATCGACGCTTGCCAAAATCATTGCGGGCATCTATACTCCCACCTCGGGACGCATCTATCTTGACGGAGAGGATATTACCGATCTTTCGATCACCGATCGCGCGAGGAAGGGGGTTGCGTATGCATTTCAGGCCCCCGTCCGCTTCAAGGGGATCACAGTGCGCGATCTGATCACGCTTGCCAACGGCCGTGAAACGACGGTGGCCGAGGCCTGCGAATATCTGTCCGAGGTGGGGCTTTGCGCCCGTGACTACATCAATAGGGAAGTGAACGCCAGCCTTTCGGGCGGCGAATTGAAGCGCATAGAGATCGCCACGGTCATTGCCCGTGCTGCCGCCTTTTCGGTCTTTGACGAGCCCGAGGCGGGGATCGACCTCTGGAGCTTCCAGAACCTGATTCGCGTGTTTGAGAAGATGACCGAAAGGATTCAAGGCTCGATCCTGATCATTTCACATCAGGAGCGAATTCTGAATATTGCCGACCGCATTATCGTGCTTGCGGACGGCAAGGTAACGGGGAGCGGCTCGCCTGCCGAGCTCATGCCTCATCTTGTGGGTGGGGTACCCCTCGGCTCCTGCCGCACGCTTGAGAGAAAGGTGGTGCAGTAATGCAGCTTGACGAGATCAAAAAGAACCTCTTACGCGAGGTCAGCGACCTTCACGGTGTTCCGGCAGGGGCCTATAACATCCGTGAAAATGGCGAGTCTGTCGGCCGTTCCTCGACTGAGAATATCAATATCGTCCCGCGCGAGAGTGGTGACGGCATCAGGATCACCGTTCGCCCCGGGACAAAGAACGAAAGTGTCCATATCCCCGTCATCATCAGCAAGGCGGGGCTTACCGAGGCGGTATTTAACGATTTCTATATCGGCGAGGATGCCGACGTGATGATCGTCGCCGGCTGCGGCATTCACAACGCCGGGGATGAGAAGAGCGAGCATAGCGGCATCCACACCTTCCATGTCGGCCGTGGCGCCCGCGTTCGCTATGTCGAAAAGCATTACGGCGACGGTGACGGCACCGGCGAGCGTATAATGAATCCCAAGACCGTTATCCACATGGAAGAGAATTCCTATATCGAGCTGGATATGGCTCAGATCCGTGGCGTAGACAGCACCAATCGCGAGACCGTTGTAGATGCAGCGGCAGGCGCAGAGGTAGTGTTCATGGAGCGTTTGCTCACCCACGATAAGCAGAAAGCC
>JAZQVJ010000249.1:0-2823 GCA_045631785.1 Eubacteriales bacterium | reverse complement strand
CCCCTCGGCGGCCGGTCAGCTCCCCGAGCATCCCATCCTTTCGATGGGAATGAGCGACAGCTATGAGGACGCTGCCGAGGAGGGCGCCACGCACGTTCGCGTGGGGCGCACCCTCTTCAGAAAAAACACTGAACTGTAAGGAGTGTCTTATGTCTTTCTTCCGCAAAGCACCTGCCCCCCTCAAGGAAACGCCGAGGCCCGTCGGCACGGCACGCACCGCCATCCGCCTGAAGGTGATGCGCCCCGAGAAGTTCTCCGATGCCCCACTGATCGCCGATGAGCTGATGGCCGGGCGCACGGTGGTCATGAACCTTGAGATGATGGAGCGCGATGCGCTCCGCCACCTGCTCGACTTTATCAGTGGCGTGACCTACGCCCTTGACGGCAGCATGAAAAAGATCGCGGGCGATGCGACCTTTATCGTCACGCCGCACAGCGTTTCGCTCGCTGACGTGGAGGAGGCCGAGGAGGCCGTTCGCGAGAGCGCGCCCACGGTCGCCCCCGCCGAGCCGCCCGCCGAGCCCCCCAAGGCCCTTGATCCCCTGGCCGCCATGTTCTCGGCCCCCGGGGATGACGACTGATGCCGTGATGCTCGTCCTTGCTGTCCTTTTACGGACACTCGCTCTTTTCGTGCACACGCTGGAGTTTTTGATGCTCGTGCGCGCCATCCTCTCCTGGTTCCCGCCCTCCTCGGGGCGTGAGGGCCCTGTTCGTGCCTTCGTTACCACGGTGACGGAATTTGCCATCGCACCCGTACGTGCTGTGCTCGACCGCTTTGAATTCACACGGCGCTCGCCGATCGACATTCCCTTTCTCGTTACCTTTCTGCTTCTTTCCATGCTTTCCACATTTTTAGCCATATGAGGTCCTTTATGCACGTTTGCCGCCATCCAAAGCTCCTTTGCCTCCTTGTGAGCATCATCGGGATCCTCGTGGATCAGCTGACAAAATGGCTGGTCGCTACCACGATGGCTCTTGGCGAGAGCATCCCTCTCATTTCGGGAGTGTTGCACATTACCTACATCCATAACCGCGGCGCCGCCTTCGGTATGCTGGCAGATCACCGTTGGGTTTTTCTCGTGATCTCGAGCATCACGATCGTCGCCATCGCGGTTTTTCTTTGCGTCACCAGGATCCGCGACACCCTTTCTCTTGTATCGCTCTCGCTCATCCTGGCAGGAGGGATCGGTAACATGATCGACCGCCTGGCCCTTGGCTACGTCATCGACTTCATCGACTTCCGCATCATCAATTTCGCCGTCTTTAACGGTGCCGACAGCTTCGTTTGTGTCGGCGCGGCACTCTTTTTCCTCGCCGCCGTCCTCGATATGAGGCAAGAGGCAAGGGCGACAAAAAAGGAATCGGACAGCGCTCTGCTCGATGCCGCCGCCGATGCCGTCCGCGAGGCGGCAAGCCACCTCGGCGATGCCCCCACGGATAACGGCACGGAGAATGAACCCCATGATCCATAAGATCGAGGAGGAGGCGGTCGGCCTCCGTCTTGACTCTTTTCTCGCCAAGCGCCCCGACCTTTCGCGCTCGGCGGCTGCCCGCCTTATCGAGGAGGGAGCCGTGCTTGTCAACGGCCGCCCCGAAAAGCGAAGCTATCTTCTCCTTGCAGGAGATGAGGTGAGCCTCACCCTCCCCCGGCCGACACCCGATGTGGCCTTACCCGAAAATATTCCCCTCACGGTCGTCTACGAGGATGAGGACATCATCGTGGTCGATAAGCCGAAGGGGATGGTGGTGCATCCCGCACCCGGTAATCCGACGGGGACGCTTGTCAACGCGCTCCTCTACCATTGCCACGGCTCTCTCTCGGGCATTGGGGGCGTCGAGCGCCCGGGCATCGTCCACCGTATTGACAAGGAAACCAGCGGCCTTCTTGTGGCCGCCAAGAACGATGCCGCCCACCGCGCTCTGGCGGCGGCACTCGAGGTGCATGACGTGCGCCGCGAATACCACGCTCTCGTCACGGGCGGCTTTGCCGACGACGAAGGAACCGTGAATCTGCCGATCGGCCGCCACCCCGTCGATCGCAAGCGGATGGCCGTTCTCCGCGAGGGACAGGGCAAATCGCGCGAGGCGATCACGCACTACCGCGTTCTTGAGCGCTTTGGCGGCATTACCCATCTTCTGCTCCGCCTCAAGACCGGGCGCACCCATCAGATCCGCGTGCATATGTCGCACCTCTCACACCCGCTGCTCGGTGACACGGTCTACGGTGGCGGCCGCACCCCCTTTGAACGCCGCCACGCCGCCCTCCTCGAAGGGCAATGCCTGCACGCCGCTGTGCTAACGCTCCCCCATCCGCGCACAGGGGCGCTCTTGAAATTTGAGAGCCCTCTGCCTGAAAATTTTGAAAAATTGCTTGCGATCCTACGCACAGAATTCGCATAACGCAATCTTTTGTAAAACACACTTTACTTTTGCGGAGATCCCCTATGACCGTACTAAGTGCCTCCGGGCTGACGCTGTCCTTTGGTGACGAGGTCATTTTTTCCGACGTTTCCTTTTCGGTGAGCGAGGGCGACCGCCTCGGCATCATTGGCTCGAACGGCGCGGGAAAGACCTCGCTTTTTCGCGTTCTCCTCGGAGAGTACGAGGCCGACCGCGGGAGCGTTTTTTTGGCGAAGGACAAATCTCTCGGCTATCTCTCGCAGAACACTGCGCTTTCCTCCCGTACCTCTCTCCTAACGCCCCTTGCCTACCTTTACGAGGCTTTTGCCGACGTGCTTGCCCTTGAGGACGAGATCGCGCTCCTTGAGGAGGAGCTGGCCGCCGGCGGCGACCCCGGCACGGTTGCCAAAAGGAGTGCCGCCC
>JAZQVJ010000248.1:0-2468 GCA_045631785.1 Eubacteriales bacterium | reverse complement strand
AGCATCCGCACGCCGAGGGCGCGCACGTCGATCGGCACCTTGCCAAGGGCTTGCGTCGCATCGGCGTGAAGCACACAGTCGGGGCATTTTTCCTTCACGAGCCGCGAAACGGCCGCAAGATCGTAGAGCGCCCCCGTCTCGTTGTTGACCAGCATGACCGAAACCAGCACCGTGCTTTCGGAGAGCGCCGCCTTCATCGCGTCAAGGTCGATGGCACCGCCCTTTGTCGGCACCGTGACGACCTCCATCCCCTCCTCGCCGAGCCGCGCAAAGGGGGCAGCGACCGAGGCATGCTCGCCCGCCGTTGTCACGATGCGGGCGCGGCGATACCGCGCCTTGGCGTGCGCCCGCCCGAGAATGGCCAAATTGTTGGCCTCGGTGCCGGAGGCGGTGAAGACGAGGCCTCCGCCCTTAGCTCCGATGGCAGAGAGGATCGACCGCTTGGCCGCGGTCATAAGGTCCTCGGCATCCTTGCCGCGCGCATGGAGCGAGGAGGGATTGCCGAAGTGGGCGCGGCTCACCTCGCAGTAGCGGAGAAGCGCCGCCTCCCCGATGCGCGTTGTCGCGCTGTTGTCAAGATAGATTTCCTGCTTGTCCATATCAGTCAAAGGTAAAGGCGCCGATCATTTTATCAAAATCGACCTTCGCCGTGTCGTAGGCGTCTGCCCTCGCCGTCAGGGTGACGGAATAGACGTACAGCCCGTTGAGCGTCAGGAGCTTCTGTGTTTTGTAGGCAACTCCCCCGTGGGTGAAGGTGTAGACGTAACGCACCGCCTGATGCTCGTCAAGCCACACCTCAACGTCCTCGATCCTCTCTGCGGGGAGAGAGCATTCGGCGTCAATGACGGTAAAGCTCTCGTAAAGCCCGGTGTAGGCCGCGCGCCGCGCCTCCCAGAATTCACCGATGCTCTCCTCGGCCGGGATCTCGTACGCCACCGTCACGACCGCCCCGTCCTTTACGATCGAGGTCGTCCCGTTTTGCAGGTCGATCCCCCAGCCGGCAGGAGCATACAGCGAATACCGCGAGACCGCAGGATCCGACACCAAATACAGACCGTCCTCGTTCTTTATGACCTCCTCGGGGGGCATCGGCTCCTCCTCGGCCGCCTCACCCGTAAAGAGGAAGGCATCGGCCATCGCGAGAACCCTCTCGGTATAGCGGTCGTAATAGCTCACGTTGCCCGAGGGGACCTCGGTCCTCGCCGTGTAGGTAAAGAGGGTGAGGATCCCGTCCTTACCGACGAGGAATTGCATATACTTATACTCAACGCCTGCGACCTTGCCGGTATACACGCGTACCGAGGCAGGCTGACCGCCAAAGGTCGTGTTGTCCCGCGCCTCAAGGAGCGCGTAGCCCTCAAGCACCGAGGCAAGCGTTGCCTCGCTCTCGGCAAAATACGCGGCCGGAGTCTTGTCGGTCGCAACGCGCAGGAGCGTCACGTTCGAGGGGTCCACCGTTGACACGTATGCCATCGTGATACCGGTCGAGGTCTCGACCGTCCAGTCCTCGGGAACAAAGAAGGTGTACCCCTCGCCCTCGGCGGCGACCTTCATTCCCTCGGGGATCTCTCCCTCGTCCCCCGTCGGAGTGCCGCCGCAGGAGGCCAGCGAAAGGAGCATCACAAGGAGAAGCACAAGTGCTACCGTCTTTTTCATTATGTTACCTCATTTCTCGATGCCGGGGCAGGCGCTCGGCGGCAGCCTCTCCTCGGTCGATCACATCGTTTTTTATTTCATTCCTTGATCTCTTGACATATTGCTCGGAAGGCATCCCCCCGCGCTTCATAGCCCGGGAAGACGTCAAAGCTCGTGCAGGCAGGCGAGAGCAGGAGCGTACCGCACTCCCTCGCTATGCGGAGGGCGGCGATCACCGCCTCCCTGAAATCGTGTACAACGGCAACGGGGATCCTTGGCGCGAGTGCGCCGAGGACCTCGGCGATCGCCGGTGCCTCCTCCCCCGTCGCTACCACGCCGGCGGCGTGGGCGGCTACCGCCGCGGCCAGCGGCTCAAGCGAAACGCGCTTGCCCCGCCCTCCGAGAAGCAGAACGACTCGCTCTCCGAAGGAGGAAAGCGTCGCCGCCGTCCGTGCCGGGGTAGTGTCGATCGAGGAATCGTAGCAATCCACCCCCGAAAAGCGTCCGATGTATTCGCGGCGGTGGCGCGGCCCACAGAAGCCGCAGAGCGCCTCCTCCATCGCCTCGGGCGGCACGTCCTCAAGCGCAAGCCCCGCCGCCGCCATCGCATTTTCAAGCTGGTAGCGCCCGGGGAGCCTGACGGCCGCCGAGGGGAAAAGCCGCCCTACACCCCCGTGGTACAGACGTACCTCGCCCCCCTCGCAAAAGAGGAAGGGCCCGTCGCCCGTCGGGCGCTGTGTGGAGGAAAAAAGAATGCTTTCCCCGAGGGGCGCAAGCGCCGCGACGGGTGGGCAGTCGGCATTGAGAACGGCCACCCCACCGCCGAGGATCCC
>JAZQVJ010000247.1:0-5765 GCA_045631785.1 Eubacteriales bacterium | reverse complement strand
CACAGAACGACATGGCTACGATCCGACTTCACCTTGCGACCGTCCTTGTAGAAGGTCAACTCCCCGGGCTTCGGACGGAGGATTTCATCCATCGCACTATCCGGCTCGGAAGAAATTTCGTCAGAGAGGTTGATTTTTTCGCCGGAATCGGGTATACTGTGAGTAGAGACATCGTTTTCTTGAGCGTATCCCTCATTTGGTTTGGGGCGCTCGAAACCGTTAATTCGGTTTGCGGTGTCTCTTATTTTTTGTGTAACATCATAAATGTGATAGGTGCCATCATTCTTTGCCCTCCCCACATTCAGATAAACCGGGAACACTTCTCCTTCATAGCTCACATCCGCTTTGTAATAGCAAAAGTAATTGAACTTGTTATGCTCTACGTTAGTTTCCTCCGCATAAAGCTGAGCATTTTCCACAAGTTCTTTTATTTTTGCTATTTGAGCCGATTTTCGCCCCCCGGATTTATTGGCAATATGAAGCGCATCGCTCTTATCGACAATAGCCATTTTTCCGTCATTTAGAGTGATGGTCTGATCGGCAAAAGCTTCAAGTATATATCCTTGTATGATTCTGTACTTGGCAGATCCGGTAACACCGGCAATTCTTTTGGCAAGCTCACTGTCCTTCGATAGCTCGAGCGCCCCTCTCTGCTTCTGTGGCACACTCTCCTCCGAGAGGATCTTCACGTAGGTATCGTCGCCGGAGGTCTTGGCGGCATCGTAGATCTCGCGGGCCAGGAGATTGATGTGGCCCGCGCGCATCAGCTCACTCGTCTGTCGGGCGATCGAGCTTGCCACGTCCAGGATATCCTGATTGCCGCCCTTCGCCTTTTTGACGGTACGCGAGATCTCAAGGTTGTTCTTTCCCTTGATGATGGAGATGCCGCCGCCCTCGGTGTCGCGGTAGGACGGCACGTAGTGCGGATAGAGCTTCTTCATATGGTCCGCACTCTCCTGCGTGATGAGCCCGGCTTCCACGCGCATGACCTGCAGATTGTCAAGATACGCATACAGCTTCTTGGCGATGGCAGCGAACTCGGGGTATTTCTTCTCATACGCCGCTACGATCGCCCGGGACTCCTCCGCCGTGATATCATGATCTCGCTTCATGTTGCCTTGCTCGTCAAGCGTTTCATCCTTGCCGAAGACCGGCTTGTTCTTGAGGAGCAACGGGGCAAGCTCGGCCTTCTTGGCCTTGCGGGCACGGAGCTTCCGCTTGAGCTCCTTCTCGTAGCGTTTAAGATCGCCGTCGAGGGTAGCAAGCTCGCCTGTAAGAGCATCGATCCTTTCCTGCCAACGGACCTTCGCCCCCTCGGTCTTTACCGTGCCTCGGCGCACCTTGGCATTGGTGATCGCCGTTTGCTTTGTGCGGATCGCCCGGTTGGTCTCCTTGATGCTCTCCTTGAGCACCCCGATCTCCTTCTCAACGGCCTCGAGCTCGGCAATCAGAGGCGAAGCCCATTCCCGGGAACGGCCCTCAAGCGTCATACGGTCGATATTCAGCTGATGCAGGAGGTAGTCGTCAAAGGCCACGTGCTTCTCGTTCGACCACGCCCTTGTCGGCCTGTAGATCTCAAGCAGGCCGTCACCCATCCTCTCAGGCTTCTCCGAGAAGACGTTGTACTGCGCCGAGCCGATCATTGTCTGCGCTCGGCTCATGGCCGACCGTGCCGCCTGCACCTTGGCCTCGGCCTCCGCCTTGGCATGACCGCCGAGCTTGCGGAGATACTTCGTCACGGCGTAAAGCTCGTCCACTGCCTCCATATAAGTGCGGTCCTTGGCCGTGAAGAAGGCATCCTTCTTGCTCGGCTCGTACCGCTGTCGCTCCTTGCCGACCGCATCCAACGTCGAGGAGATGGGCTCCTCCGCGGGCAGGGCGTAGCGGATGTCTCCAGAAAGCGATCCTTTGGTGCGCTCTACGCCTACCTTCTTAGCCACATCCTCAGAAAAGACCTCATTTGCAAGCGGAATGGTCTTGACATATTCGAGAAAATCTGCTATACTAATGCCAGGAGACTCCGAGGACACAAGGGCATCTTGCTCTTTAACCCCCGTGCCGCCAAGAGCGGATGTAGGAGTCTCTGTTTTTTTGCCCTTAACTGCGCTAAGCTGGTACACATCAATTTCCGTTACATCGTTTTCGAGCTTGGAGACGACGGAACGAACCACATAGAGGTTATCGCTGTCGCAGCAAGCGCCGAGAAGCACATAGGACATCTCTGTCTTTCGTTTCGCGCTACCGTTAAGCTCGTTCACGGCGACGCTGTTTTTCAGTACATCGCCGATTTTCATAACTGCAAAAGCCGTCTCTTGGCTTCTTGCGATGCCGTGTACCATGCCTTTTTTACTCAGCAATACATCAAGCCCGATATCACCGACATGAACATAAGTTCTCTCGTCTGTGTTATTCGGGTTTTTTTGTTGTCTGGCGTTGAGTCTGCCGCGAGCTACGACGGCGTTTGTGTCAACATTCCCATCTTCCGTCATGGGAAGCTCTGTCGGGAAGGTTACCACCGAGAGATCGGGCTTCTTAGTCAAAGTGTCATAGGAGTAGCCGTCTGCATCAAGCGAAAACCGTCTATCACCTTCGCTAACCTGCGTATTTTCGGGATTTACGCGTGTTACGGTCTCCGAGGCGAGGTTGCCGCGGTTCTCGGCAGAGAACTCGGCGAGGGCCGCTTCAAAGTGGCGGTAGAGCTTGCCGGCGGCGCGAGACAAACGCTCATTGCCCCGGTACTCGGTCTTGGCCAAGCCGAAGAAGGAGAGGATCTTGTCGCCGATCGTCGGCTCGTCGCGCAGAAGGCGCGCGAGGTTCTCGCGGTTGCCGAGCACATCCTCGGCGTGGTGCACAGCCAGCTCCTCCGAGAGCTCGGCCGCATCGGTGCGCCCTGCCTCACGGTAGCGCCCTGCGATCTCCTCGCCGCGCGCCTCATCCATCCGCCGCACGGCCCCATCCAGCACCTTAGCAAAGCGCTTGTTGCCGTAGAGCGCGTGTGACAGCTCGTGAAAGAGCAGCCGCCCGGCGCTGCGCTTCCCCTCGGGATTGACCACGATCTCGTTTTGGGCAGGGTCGTAGAAGCCGTCGGAGTATTTGAGCCGCCCCTCGGCATCCTTGCCGAGCAGGGCGCGCTCCTTCGAGAAGGCGATCCGCACGCCCGAGCGCGCCGATACTGCCGCATAGATCTTGATATCCGCGTCGGAGATCCCGACCGCCCTTGCCTGGCGAACGAGAGCGCGGATCTCGCGCTTCTCTGCCGGCAGAAGCTCACGGTAGCCCTTGACGTTCTCCTTCGCCCAGGTGTCGAGCTCGCGGAGGGTGGTGTCACTCCGTTTCTCATTCGTGTTTTTCTTTACCGCAGATGCGTCTGCATCCTCGGGCAGGGCAAAGCGCTCGGTGGTACCGTCGGAATAATACTTTACTCCGTGGCCGCTTCCGTCCTCGTCGAACTTGGCGCGGACGATTTTCTTTCGCCCACGAGGAGAAGAAGCATCTTGCCCACGTCGTCCTCCGTCACTTCGCCCCGATCTCGATAGCGATCTGCCATCATTTGCAGAAGCTTCAGGCGATTCTCGTCCGTCTTGGCCAGCGCGACTATTGCTATGGTCGCCTCTCTGTCGATTCCCATACTTTTCAACATACCGATCAGGTCGCTCCGGATTTCTGTCATCGTATTTGCTCCTATCTTCGTGAATATTCGTCGACGGCTCTTTACCAAGGCAATGAACAATACCGTCATTGTCCATAATGTACGAGTATGAAACTCCGCCAAGTGTTCTATGCTTTAGAACACCGCGGGCGTTCGGGGCCCACGTCATCGCCTCGGATTGCAAGCGAGCCATCTCTTCGCCGCTTAACTTAACTTCATTATACTGCGAAACGTCAACCGAGTCAATATCACTGAGCGCGTAGCGGACGTTATTGCTTTGCGAAGCTGTGCTCCGCCCTGCTCTTTTGCGCTTCTTGGCGGCTTCGATCATCTTCCTTCCCTCGGGGCTTGCCAGGTATTCCACGCGGCGACGAGCGAAGGTCTCATAGTCCACGGCATCCATGCTTTCAAAGCCGAACACCTTCGCCACGGCCGCCTTCTGCTCGGGGGAGGATAAAAGTTGCTTTTTCCCTTGCCGGTAATTCTCTTTTGAACCACGCGCGTGATTTACGCTATACAAAAACCTCGCTTGTGGTCAAGCGAGGTTTTTATTCGGTTTCCGGAGCCAAAAATCCGTTTCGGGTGCCTGTGAAAACGACATCGCCATGGCGGTCGGTGCGATAGACGGTGGCACCGCCGGCGGCGAGCCTCCTGACGGCTTCCTCATGGGGGTGTCCATAGGGATTCCCAAGGCCGACCGAGATCACGGCGTAGGTGGGGGCGACCGCTGTGAGAAAGGCATAGGACGAGGAGGTAGCGGCACCGTGATGTCCCACCTTTAGGAGGGTGGCTTCAAGCTCATCGGCGGAATAACGACGCAAAAGATCCTCCTCGACCTCATCCCCGGCATCGGCCATCATCAGGAGTGTGGCTTCGCCATATGCGATGCGAAGGATGGCGCCTTGATCGTTTTTATCGGTATAGTCGTTCTCTCGCTCGGGCGAAAGGACATCAAGCGTCAGGTCACCGTAGGTGAAGCTGCGACCGCCCTCGGCCGTCCGCGCACGGACACCATACTCGAGCAGGGCATCCAGCGCTCTCCCGAAGGACTCATTTTCATCCACCGCGCGCGGTGCAAGACATTCGCCAACGGGAAATGCCTCAAGAATGGCGGGAACGCCACCCACGTGGTCGCTGTGGGGATGGGTGAGGACAAGACAGTCGATCGTTTCTACCCCTACCCTTTTCAGCGTGGATACGATGCGCCCCGAAAGAGTGGCATCGGCCTCGCCCGTATCGACAAGGACCGTGGCGGTGGAGGTTTGGATCAGAGTGCAATCCCCCTCGCCAACATCAAGAAATCGCACGCGGATCTCGCCGTCAGAAGGAGGCGGGAGCTCCTCGTCACCACATGAAACGAGCGAAGAAAGAAGGGCGATGACAAGAAGGACGAGCAGGAGAGCGCGTTTTGTTCTCACGAGAGGTCGCGCCGCCCAAGAAGGGCGCGGTTCAATGTCACCTCGTCGGTATATTCGAGATTACCGCCCACGGGAACACCGTAGGCAAGGCGAGTGATCTTGACCGCATAGGGCGAAAGGATGCGCGCAAGATACATAGCCGTGGCCTCCCCCTCAACGTCGGGATCGGTGGCCACGATAATCTCACGGATCTCGCCGCTTGCCACACGGTCAACGAGGTCGCGGATGCGAAGGGCATCGGGTGTTACTCCGTTGACGGGGGAAAGGGCGCCGCCGAGGACGTGGTACAGGCCGCGATACTCGCGCACACGCTCAAAGGCGAGGATATCCCTGGCGTTCTCGACCACGCAGACAAGCGAACGGTCGCGCTCGGGATCGGCGCAGATGGGACAGACGTCCCCCGTGGAGAAATTGCCGCAAACGTGACAGCTCCTGATGCTCCGCTTGGCATCGAGGATCGCCTCGGCAAAGGCCTCGGCCTCCTCCGCCGAGGAGGAAAGCACCGAAAAGGCCATGCGGACGGCGCTTTTGCCACCGATGCCGGGCAGACGCCGGAATTGCTCGATCAGCCGCTGAAGCGGCTCGGCATATTCCTGCATCAGAACAGCCCCGGCATACCGGGCATGCCGGGCAGGTTCATCTGCCCCGTGATCTTTTCCATTTCCGAGGCGGCCGCTTCCTCAACGGTACGGATGGCC
>JAZQVJ010000246.1:0-7876 GCA_045631785.1 Eubacteriales bacterium | reverse complement strand
GTCTGCCTTACGGCAGAAGAGCTGACGGCGGAAGAGGATGACGTTCATCACAATAAAGAAGGCAATAAGGATCAGGAAGGTGATGAACGGCTCCTTCGGTGCTAAGGTGGCAAGGATCATCATCGGGAAGCCGAAGACGATGGCCGGGAAATTCTGATAGACGAGGTTGTTGGCTGCGGGAGTCTTGAAGCTTGGATCGATCTCGCGCATCAGGATAAGGCCGGTCGAGGCGGTACCGGTGAGCATGCCGTACATCATGAGGAACTGCTCCTCCGAATACCTCGGGAAGAACTTGCGGGCAATGAAGCGGTTATAGAAGTAGGTGATGACGCCGCCGCCCGCGCAGAGGATAAGAATAACCCAGGCGTAGCCCTTCAGCGCGTCGATACGGATGGCCGCGATCGAGGCCACCACCATCAGGTCGAAGAAGAAGCCGCTGATGCGGTCGAGCAGAAAGCCGTTGACGTACTGCTTCTTCATAATGCCGCGGCGGCGAAGCCAATTACAGACAAGGCGCATCGTGGTGGCCATAAGCACGCCGATGAGGAAGTTGAAGCCGTAAAGCACCGACTGAAGGCCGGGGACCAGGCTGCCGACGACGAGAAGGAGGGCGTGAGTCAGCATATAGACGCCGAAGACGAAGGCGAACTGCACTGTGATCTTATCCATGCTGCCGTTCATCGGGATATCGTCGGGCGCTTGGACCTGCTCGGGATCCACCGTTTCAACAACGTCGTCCTCGTGGGTGATGGCGTAGCCGCGGCGCTTCAAAAGATTCAAGTGAATGACACCGCCAAGCGACGCCGCGAGGAAGCCGAGGCCTGCCACGGTCAGACCGAAGCTCGCACCGCCGGAAAAGCCGTGGTCGTTCTCATAGATCCTGCCGTAGTTCAACGCCTGCCCCGGTCCCTGGCCGTAGCCGAAGGGAAGCAGAATGCCGGCCGCCGGGAAAAAGCCGTCGATCATAAGGGCAACGAGCAGGGTGATGCCCATACCGAAGATGCCCTGAAGGAGATAGGTCGAAACGGTGGTAACACCCGTGTTGAAGATCTCGGCGCCGCGCTTTTTGCTGTTCTTTTTTGTGACCGGCTTGAAGGCGGTGGCGATAAAGCCGAGAGCGAGGGCGTGGTAAGTAATGAGCTCAAGGTTCTGTGTGCCGTTCCCGCCGAAATAGGTGGTATCAAAGAAGGGGACGTCGGCGATCGCCTCGTAGACGACCGAAAGGATAAGCAGCATAATGCCGCCGAGCACCGAGGTGGGGATCAATGACTCGCGAAGAAAGGGAACGTTCTTTTTGAGCATATTGGCGCCGAGAAGGCTGATAAGGAGCGTACCGAACAGCGCGATCGGAGCCCATACGCTAAATTCCGAGAAGCTTGGCATCTGTAACACCCTCTTTCTGATATTTTGCGCGGTAGAACACGTTCATATATTTGACAGCGTTGAAGCGGCGGCTGCCCTTGATCTGGAGGATCCCCTCGCCGCGGTAGAGGTTCAGCTTGTTGCGGCCGAGAACGCAGGTGGCCTGCAGCTCCCGGAAGGGGACGGTCAGGGCGAGGTCACTGCCCACGATCTCGTAGCGATCGGCATAGACCGAGAGCATGACCTCGGGGGAGAGGAGATTTTTCCTGTCGTAGGGGATGACCTCGCAGAGTGACACAACGTCACTCGCAAGGGGGGTGTCGGCATAGGGGGCAAGATCGAGGGCCCCGATATAGGCCGACTGGGCGGCGTACCACTCGGCGACCGTGCGGTAGGGGAAGTCGCATCCGACACCGCGAAGCGTCAGGTCGGGCTGATACTCCACCGTCATGCCGCAGGTCGGGCAGGTGACCGTCGCGCCGTGGCTGACGAGGTGGGTGATGCCGCACTGCGGGCAATAGTAAAGGGCGCGCTCCAGGTACTCGGCGCGCTTTTTGTGGTGGAAAAGACGGCCGGTCGCATATTCGTCCGAGGTAAGGCCCTCGGTGATGAGAGCGAAGAGCTCGTCATCGGTCAGTGCATCGTATTCCTCGGTCTCAATGACGCGGACGACGCCCGCCGTCATCCCGCCGCGGCGAACGACATCACTCCACCGGGGATGTACGCCGTAGCCGCCCTCCAGGCGAAAGAGGGCCACAGGGAGGCGCAGGGCGCGCACGAGCCCCGCGATCGAGGGCTTCATATAACAGAGAGTCCCGTCATAGGTACGGTTACCCTCGGGGGCGATGACGATGGTGCCGCCCTCGCGCGCCACGCGCTTGCAGGTCATGACGGCGCGAACGTCGGTCATCGACTTGCGGATGGGGATGGGGGCCACAAGGTAGGAGAGGGCGCGTGAGAGCCAGCCCATCGAGAAGAGATCCTCGGACGCCACGAAATAGGAATACCGCTTGAATGCGAGAGCCGCAAAGAACTGGTCAAAGGCGGTCTGATGGTTCATAAGGACCAGATAATTCCTCCGGTTCCCGTCGCGGAAGCTGCGGACACGAAGGCCATAGCGAAGGCGGATGATCACGCGGAGGATCGGCCGACCGATATAGCCGAGCAGCCGATGGCGAAAGCGCAACCAACGTTGCTTTTTATTCTTTTTTTGTTTCATAATACCCTGCCGATTGCAAGAAAAATTCAGGGGGATTGCTCTTTTCTTAAAAGCAAATGATGCTTAATTATAGCATATCCCGTCACTTTTTTCAACCTTTTTCACGGCTTTTTCACACAGGGGGAGCGACGCGCAGCAGGGAAAGATGCGCCCCTCACCTTGGCGCAGGGGGCAAGCATCAGGGAATTTTCTTTATAAAATCAACGAATTTCGGCGTCCACCATTCCCGGTAGCCGACGAGCGTCGGGTGGACGGGATCGTTCATATAGCGTGCGTAATCCTCCGGACTGACGGCGCGCATCTCCCCGTCATGATAGAGGTCGAGAATGTGGAAGTGATAGTCCTTTTGCAGGCTGTAAAGCAGGTCTATCATCGCGGCGTACGCCGGGCTCTCAAAGTACGTGCCGGTGTAGAACACCGAGGGACAGCCGAAGGTGCGTTCCACATATTCGAGGATAAAGCCGATGGCCTCCTTGGTCCTTTCAAGCGCAATGCCTCTTGACGCATCGTTGGTGGAAAGCTGACAGACAAACAGATCGGGGGCAAGGGCCGTGTCTACCCTCTTAAGGCGCGAAGGATACGACGCTTCATTCACGTCCGCCAGGGTGGTGCCGGAAACGGCCTCCTTGATGCAGATAGCTCCGTAGTCATCCCGCAGGATGTCAGCGAAGGAAACCCCTTGCGCCGCGCTGCCGTACGTGACAGACGAGCCGAGGAAGAGTATCGTTTTGTTTTCCAGGTCCATGGATGCACACCGCCTTTTTTTCTTCAGTATAGCACAGCGCAGAGGAAAAAGGAAGGGGGGCAGCGACAAGGATATCGGCGCCCCGCTGCGGCAGGATGCCCGGTGACGCCGAAGACAAGGTGCTTCCCGTATCTGCTGACATATACAATGCTATCACGGCTTTCTTTTTCTTCCTCACGGTTACAGCTTGAGAAACTAAAAAGCACTAAAACAGACAATACTACACATAAAAGCTTCTTCATTTTCTTTTTCTCCTTTTGCGGATATACCAAATCGGGATATTTTATATTATACCATTTTGGTATTATTGTGTCAAAGGCTTTTAACTAAAAAGGTGGGTTATGGGATTTAGATTAAAAGAATTGCGAAAGGAACGCAACATATCTCAGTTGAAGCTGGCTCTTGATCTCAACATGAACCAAAACACAATTTCCCGGTACGAAACCATGGAGAGAGAGGCCGATTACGAAACGCTTGTGAGGCTTGCCGATTATTTCGGCGTATCTCTCGATTACTTGCTCGGAAGAACGGAAAGCAAATAAAGACCTTTACGGAACGGTGTAAAGGTCTTTATTTATCTTCGGGCGGAATTAGGCGAGAAGCCGAAGTGGTGGACAACAAAAAGGACACCGCAAGGGTGGTCGTTGGTAAATTTTCTAGGATTGCTCGCTTCGCGAGCTTTCTTCGCCGCGCCGCTGGTGAGCAAGCTCCCCGACGGCTTAGGCTCGAAATCGAACCTATTCCTTGCGCGAAGCGCAAGGAACTATGTCGAAGCCGAAGTGGTGCAGCCAAAAAAACAGACCACCGCAAGGGTGGTCTGTTTTTTGGCTGCGGCACTAGGATTCGAACCTAGGTAATGACGGAGTCAGAGTCCGTTGCCTTACCGCTTGGCGATGCCGCATTAAAGGTACTGTGGATACAGCACCTTCACATTATAGCATATTTTGGAGTTTTGTCAAGAGGTTTTTCTATTTTTTAGCTCTTGACGCGATTTTTTATTTTGCCGCGGTCGTCCTTCGGCACGCGGATAAAGAGGCGAAGCAGCGCTCGGCCGTTGAAGGGGATCAGGGGATAGAGATAGCCGCGGCCGACGGGGAGCGTCTTATTTGTAATGACGCAAAGAAAGATCAGAAGGAGGCCGATGACGTAGCCCGGGAGGCCGAGAAGGGCGACGAGGGCAAGGAGGAGCATCCGCATAAACTTGATGGCGTAGCCGAGCTCGTAGTTCTGCTGGGCAAAGCCCGCGACGGCCACGAGTGCCATATAGAGGATGACGTCCCCCGACAGCCAGCCGATGCGGACGGCAAAATCGCCAAGGATCAGCCCACCGACAACGCTCATGGAATTGGAAAGACGGTCGGGGGTATTCATTGAAGCGAGCTTCAGGCCGTCGATGGCCAGCTCGGCAAGAAAGAGCTGAACGACGATCGGCAGCTCCCCGGGCTCTGCGGGAACCAGAAAGTTGAGCCACGGCGGGATCCACGCGGGATGCTGAAGGAGAAGGAGCCACGTGGGAGTAAAGAGCAGGGCGGCAAGCAGGACGAGCTGGCGAAGAAGCCGAAGATAGGTGCCCGTTAAGGGTGGGAAATAGTAGTCATCGGTTTCCTGCGTGAAATCAAAGATCGAGGTGGGAAGCACCATCACCTGCGGCGAGGTATCCGAGAGGACAAGGATGCTCCCCTCGGCGAGGTGCGCGGCGGCGGCATCGGGACGCTCAAGAGTGCGGATCTTTGGGAAGGGGTTGAACCAGCGGCGTGGGATCAGACATTCGGCAAGGCTCTGGTAGCCCATCGTCAGGGAGGAGGGGTGCGCCGCCTCAAGGCGCTTGACGATCTCCCCGACCGCCCGCGAATCGGCGACGCCGTTAAGATAGGCAACCACGACGTCGGTCTTTGACGAGCCCTTGACGGTAAGATACTTCATCGTGAGGCGCGGATCGCGCAGACGGCGGCGGAGAAGCACGGTATTGAAGATCAGGGTTTCAACGAAGCCGTCCTTCGGGCCCTGCATGGCACGGTCGCTGTCCGGCTCCTCGGGAAGACGGGCGGGATAGGTGCGCGCATCCACAACGAGGGCTTCCCCGCCGAAGCTTGAGCCGAGAAGGAGCATGGCGCCCGAAAGCAGAAAAAAGACGAGAGAGTCAAGGTCGTTCACGACCTCGACCTCAACGTACGGCACGCCGGTTTCCATAAAGCGGCGTGCCGCACCCTCGCCGTGCGGGAGCGAGGACATCCCGAAGAAGAACTGGAACATCTTCTGCATTGAGGTATCCTTGATAAAGCCGTCGATATAAAAGGCCGTCAGCTCGTCGCTCCCGACACGAAGGCGGCGCGAGATGATATCGAAGTTCTCCGAAACGCGCAGCTCCTCGCTAAGAATACGTACGTTTTCGGCATAGTCGCCCGACAGTGCTCTCATTCCCTGCTCCTTCGGCTTGTGATACGGATAGTATTGTCATCCGAAGGGAAAAGTATGTAAAAAAATAAAGAAGCGCCCCGCAGGGCGCTCCTTTATTTCTTGTCGTTCTTGAAGAACTGATACAGTGTGCAGGGGATCATGCCGTTGTAAAGTTTTCTTTTCTTATCGGCGCGCTTGCCGTAATAGAATTCAAACTCTTGATCCGAGGTGATGACATAGATCTGCCAGGGGGAAAGAGCGCGGAAGTGGGCGCCGATCTCACGGTACAGTGCTTCGACCGCGCGGCGTTCGCCAAGGCGCTGGCCGTAGGGGGGGTTGGTGACGATGGTGCCGCGGCGCCCGTCGGCCGAGATCTTGCGGGCATCCGCCACGAAGGTGCGGACGGCATCGGCAACGCCCGCCGAGGCGGCATTGATGCGCGTGGCCTCGACCATGGCGGGATCGATATCGGTGGCATAGGCCTCAAAGGCGGTCCTTGTCACAACGTCAGCGGCCTCCTCGCGCGCGGTGGCGAAGTGGTCACGGATCATCGGGAAGGCCTCGGCCGCGAAGGCGCGGTGGGCGCCGGGGGCGATATTGTTCATCAGCATGGCCGCCTCAATGGCAATCGTGCCGCTGCCACACATGGGATCCCAAAGAAGCACCTCCTCACGCGGGCGGCTGATGGCGGCCATCGCGGCGGCCAGCGTTTCGCGGATGGGGGCGGGGCCGGTCTTCTGCCGGTAGCCGCGCTTGTACAGCGGCTCGCCCGAGGTGTCGATCATCAGGGTGGCCTCATCCTTCAGAATGAAGAACTCGATGCGGTAGGTGATCCCGGTTTCGGGAAACCAGCGGATGCCGTACTTCTCGGTCAGGCGGGTGGCGACGGCCTTTTTGATGATCTTCTGACAGTCGGGGATCGAATGAAGCGCCGAGTCGATCGAATGGCCCTTGACGGGGAAGGCATCGTCACGGCCGATGAAGGCCTCAAAGGGCAGGTCGCGCACGCCCTCAAAGAGCGCATCAAAGCTCGTGGCACGGAAGGAGCCGAGCTTGATATAGATATGCTCGGCATAGCGGAGGAAGACGTTGGAAAGGGCGACGGCCTCGGGATCGCCGCGGAAGGTCACGCGGCCGTCAATGGTGGAAACGCGCTCGTAGCCGAGGGCGTCGATCTCCTCGCCGAGCAGATGCTCAAGTCCAAAAAGACAGGTGGCAACGATCTCAAATTTCACAGAGGGCCTCCTTAATCGTCGGCGCCGAGCGACTCAAGGGCGCTCTTCTTCTCGGTGGGCTTTGAGTCGCCGTGGCGGACAAAGAACATCGTGAGGAACGCAAGAGCCACAAAGATGGCGGCGTAGGGGAAGAGAACGGTCATATCAATGGCATCAAGGAAGATGCCCGAAAGGATCGGCGTCAGGATCTGCGCGGCCATCGAGGCGGTGTAATAGAAGCCGGTGTAACGGCCGACGTCCGCCGACTTTGAAAGCTCAACGACCATCGGGAAGGAGTTGACGTTGATGGTGGCCCAGCCGATGCCCGCCATAATGAAGAGCAGGTTGACAAGCAGCGCCGAGCTGCCGGCACGCAGGAAGGAGGCGAAGAAGAAGGCGGCAAAGAGAAGGACGACACCGCCGAGGATGGTACGCTTCCGCCCGATGCGCGAGGCGAGAATGCCGGCGGGGATATAGGCTACGATGGCCGCCCCCTGCGCGATGATGAGGGTGGAGTTGTAGTCGAGGCCGAGGACCGAGCCGGCGTAGACCGAATACTTGCTGGTGACGGCGTTATAGCCCATATACCAGAGAGCGACCGAAGCGAGGATGAGGAGCAGCGAGATAAGCTCGGGACGGTCCAGCTTTTTGCCGCGAGAGGCGGCAAGCTTGTCCTCCTCGGCGGCGTCACGCTCCTCGTCAATGCCGAGGCGGCGGCTCTCCTCCTTCATCTCGGCAACCAGCTTCGGCTCACGGACGGTGAGAAGGAAGGCCACGAGGGCGGCGAGCATCAGGACGCCGATGACGATAAAGAAGACGGTGTAGGACATCAGGGCGTTCTTCACGCTCCCCGTGCCAAAGACCATGCCGAGCACAAGGACGATGATACCGCCCGCCGTGCCCATCAGGTTGATGATGGCGTTGGCCTTACTGCGAAGG
>JAZQVJ010000245.1:0-2309 GCA_045631785.1 Eubacteriales bacterium | reverse complement strand
GTAAAAGTCCCCGAGGTCGATCAACTCGCGGGGGACGATCCCTGTTTCCTCACGCAGCTCACGCAAGGCGGCCTTCGCTTTATCCTCGTCGGGGCTGTCCAGCTTGCCGGCGGGGATCTCCACGGTCACCTCGCCCATGGCATAGCGGTACTGGCGCTCCAGCACCACGCGCCCGTCATCGGTCACGGGGATCACGCAAACGGCGCCCACATGCTTGATGTACTCTCGCGTGGAGGTGCCCCCATTGGGCAAGGATACGGTGTCAAGATAAAGATGCACGACCTTGCCGTCAAAGATCAGCTCGGAGTGCAGGGGTGTTTCCTTCAGATTCATAACAGCTCCTTTTCGCGGCTATACCGCGCTTGCTTGGATTCCTTATTCAGTATATCCCAAATCGGTGCATTTGTAAAGCCCTGCGTGAAAAAAGCTATGGAAAATGGGCAAAAAGGTGACGGAAGAGCGCGCGTGTGACAGGCAAAAAAGAGAGCATAAAAACGGCCAAATTATGAACGGATTTTTTGTGCATTTTTTTCGCTTTCAGGTGCTTTACTTTTGCCCGGCGATGTGGTATACTATTCTTTGCCGACACAAGATATAGTGTTGGTGAATGTGAGAGTGACAAAATATGGGGGTGCCGCTTTAGGCGCCTTTCTTTGACGGAAGAGGGAGAAAACGGTATGAAAATCATTAAAAGAAACGGATCCGAGGTCATTTTTGACCGCCAAAAGATCGTAAAGGCTATTCAAAAGGCCAACGAGGCGGGCGAGGGAAAGCCCGAGCTTACGCAACGCCAGATCGACTATATTTCCTTTTGTATCGAGGACTACTGTAACGAGATCGACAGAGCCCTTTCTGTGGAGGAGATCCAGGAGCTGGTCGAGACACTGATCATTCAGCAGAACGCCAGTGAAACGGCAAAGCGTTACATTCGTTACCGCTTTACCCGTAACCTTGCACGCCGCGCCAACACCACCGACGAGAACATCCTGTCCTTGATCGAGTGCAACAACGAAGAGGCGAAGCAGGAGAACGCCAACAAGAACCCCACGGTCAACTCTGTACAGCGTGACTATATGGCGGGCGAGGTTTCCAAGGACCTTACGCGCCGTGTGCTTTTGCCCGAGGATATCGTTAAGGCGCACGAGGACGGTATCATTCACTTCCATGATGCCGACTATTACGCACAGCACATGCACAACTGTGACCTTGTGAATCTGGAGGATATGCTTCAGAACGGCACCGTCATCTCGGGTACGCTGATCGGGAAGCCCCACAGCTTTTCCACCGCCTGCAATATCTCCACCCAGATCATTGCGCAGGTGGCAAGCAACCAGTACGGCGGCCAGAGTATCTCGCTCACGCACCTTGCCCCCTTCGTGCAGGTGTCGCGTGAGAAGATCGCACGTCAGGTCAAGGCCGAGATGGCAGAGCTTGGTGTGAACCCCGGCGAGGATAAGATCTCTGAGATCGTAGAAAAGAGATTGCGTGATGAGATCCGCCGCGGCGTGCAGACCATTCAGTATCAGGTCGTGACCTTGCTCACCACCAACGGTCAGGCCCCCTTTATCACCGTCTTCATGTATCTCGGCGAGGCAAAGGATGCGCAGACCAAGCGTGACCTTGCCCTAATCATCGAGGAGATGCTGGAGCAACGCATCACGGGTGTGAAAAATGAGGCCGGCGTTTATGTGACCCCCGCCTTCCCCAAGCTCATTTACGTGCTGGAGGAGGATAACATTCACGAGGATTCTCCTTACTGGGAGCTGACCAAGCTGGCGGCAAAATGCACCGCAAAGCGCATGGTGCCCGACTATATTTCCGAAAAGATGATGCTCAAGCTGAAGGTCGACAGCAACGGCGACGGTCATTGCTACACCTGCATGGGCTGCCGCTCCTTCCTCACTCCCTATGTGGATGAAACCGGCAAGTCCAAGTATTACGGCCGTATCAACCAGAGTGTTGTCACCGTCAACCTGGTGGACATTGGTCTGTCCGCCCAGAAGGACATGGACAAGTTCTGGGAGATCTTTGACGAGCGCATGGAGCTGTGCCACCGTGCCCTCCAGTGCCGTCACGAGCGCCTGTCCGGCACCCTGTCCGATGCCGCTCCCATTCTGTGGCAGCACGGCGCCCTCCTTCGTCTGGAAAAGGGCGAGACCATCGACAAGTATCTCCACGGCGGTTACTCCACCCTCTCTCTGGGTTATGCCGGTCTGTGGGAGTGCGTGTACGCCCTCAACGGCAGAAAGCTCACCGAGCCAGAGGGCGAGGAGCTGGGCCTTGCCATCATGAAGAAGCTCAACGAGTAC
>JAZQVJ010000244.1:0-7151 GCA_045631785.1 Eubacteriales bacterium | reverse complement strand
TTTCCTCCAGCTTGTTCCATTCGACCGAGAGATCGATCGGCACGGTCAGGGCCTTTCCCTGATTTGCCGCCTGCGTCTTGACAACGGTCACCTTGGGCTGAGGAAGAACGGCGATCTTCACGTCGGCGTACTCGCCCTCCGTCGAAAGCAGGGCGGTCGAGAGTGCATCGGCATCGGCAATGTCGGTCACGACCGTGGCATTGATGCCGGCCTCGGCGAGGATGTGGCGAAGGATATATTCGGGGTTTTGTCCGGCCATCGGAACGTAGACGGTCTTCCCCTCAAGATCGGCAAGCGACGTGACGCTTCCCGTCGTATCGAGAACGTGAAGAACGCCGAGCGTGTTGAGCGCCAGAACGCGCACCTTGCCCTCGGTGCTGTTGTAGAGCTTTGCGGCGGCATTGGTGGGAATGGCCGCCATATCCACGGTGCCTGCCGTCAGGTCGGTGAGCAGCGCCCCGGGGTTGGTTGCGGGATAGATCTCGATCATATAACGGATGTCATCGTCGGATATCATCTTCACAGCACCCATGCCGGTCGTGCCGGAGAGCACACCGATCTTGATGACAACATCATCGGGACCGCAGGCCGCAAGAAGCGGGACCAGGAGGCAAAAAGCGAGCAAAAGGCAAACAATTCTTTTCATTTTTATTCATTCCTTTCGGTTTTTGTGAACGATGCAAGCGCCCGGGGATCCAGCACCTCGATCGAGGTGCGGCCGGTGCGGATGACCTCGGCTCTCTCCATCTCATCGAGGATGCGGTAGAGCGAGGCGCGGCCGAGGCCAAGGGTGGAGGCAAGAGCCGATTTTGTGATGCCGAGGGTTGTCCCCGCGCCCTTGCGCGAGAGGAGGTAGGAGGCCACGCGCTCCTCGGCGCTCCGCCCGGCAAGGGTATCAAGACGTTGGTTGAGGAAACGGATCTTTTCGGTCAGAAGAGAAATGTAGTTCCGCGCCACAGCGGGGACGGCGATCAGCATTCGCGAAACGCTGCCCTCGTCGAGCAAGAGGACCGTTGAGGCCGCCTCGGCAATGACAGTGGTGGGGAAGCCGCCCTCGCCGCCAAACAGCGAGGACACGCCAAAGATCTCGGCATATCTCGCCTGCTTGTGGATGACACGGCGGTGCTCGCCCGACCGCGTGATCGAAAGGCAACCGTCCGCCACGATGCCGATGGCAGAGAAGGCATCCCCCGCTGCTACCACCGTTTCCTTCGCCGCATAGCGGCGGCAAAGCGGTGACGCGGCGGCAAGGGCGGCTTCCTTCTCGCCGACGGACAACCCCGCGACAAGACAACAGTCGAAAAAGGCCTCTGCTTCCTTCGTGGGCTTTTTCATCCATCCATCTCCCGAAAATGTATCATTTAAGACAATTATACCCCATCCGACCGCCGTTGTCAATCGGATTTCAAAAAATGTTTTCAAAAGGCGGTAAAACCTCAAATTCCTGTTGCGTTTCGCGTTAAGATATGTTATAATAGTTTTAAGTTTTATTTTTTGCGCCCCCGTGCGTGGGCGCAGGGGAACGGAGGACCTAAGTGCTTACCGACGCTTTCAAATTTCTTGGGGAGCAGCTTCGCACGGCGAATGCCGGCGATATCGTCCGCTACATTGCGGATATCCTGCTACTCTCATTCATCCTTTATATTGCCGTGCGCTTTCTGTGGGACCGCCGCGCCGGCAAGCTTCTTATCGGTCTTTCGATCTGGCTCGTGGCGCTTTTTGCTTCTCGGCTCCTGCGCTTTTACGCTGTGGGCTCGATCCTTGAGCTTGTTGCCGAGGCGGGGATCGTCGTTCTTGTTCTGATCTTCCAGCCCGAGATCCGCGATGCGCTTGAAAAGCTCGGCGGTGAACCGCTGAAAAACTTCAAAAACCTTTCGGCCGATGCCAGAAACGAGGCGACGGTCGAGGGGATCAACGCGATCTGCGAGGCGGCGACCGATATGGCACGCACCAAGACCGGTGCCCTTATCGTTATCGAGCGCTCGACAAAGCTCGGTGATATTATTCGCTCCGGGGTGGACGTTGATTCCAAGCTCACTCCCTACATCCTCCGCAGCGTCTTCTTCCCGAACTCGCCGCTGCATGACGGTGCCGTCGTCATCCGCAACATGCGCGTTTGCGCCGCCGGCTGCCTTCTGCCCCTGACACGCCGCCAGGATGTCGATCCGAACCTTGGCACCCGCCACCGCGCCGCCCTCGGCATGAGCGAATCGTGCGATGCCGTCATTATCGTCGTGTCGGAGGAGACCGGTACCATTTCGGTTGCCTACAACCGCACCTTAACGCGCGATTACACCTCCCAAACGCTCAAGCTCCGTCTTTCGGAGATCCTGATGAGCTCGCACGGAACCGCCGAATTCGGAAAGGAGAAGACCGAAGAATGAAACAAAAAAAGGAACCCGGCACGGCGCGCCGCTTTTTCCGCCGCTTCAATCCGTGGCTTTACCTCGTCTGCCTTCTTCTGGCCGCTATCGTTTGGTGCGCCTCGATGTACGTGAAGGATCCCGACGGTCTTCGCACCGAGGAGACGACCGCGGCCATTCTTACCGCTGAAACCAGCTCTCTATGATCTTTCTCCTGAACGGGATCTCGGTCCCTCCGGGGACTCCCGGGGAGGAGGTCCTCTCGATTGCCGCCCGTCGGCTGAGGAAGCTCTCGGCCCTCCCCCATGGAGCCGAGCTTTCGCTCTTCCGTCGCTCGGTGGATGCACGCAAAAAGAGGGACGTCCGCCTCGTCTTTACGGTTGCCGTGCGGGGGGAGTTCTCGGCATCGGATGAAGCAAGGCTCCGCGATGCCGGCCTCTCCCTCCTTGCCGAGGCTGCCCCCACCCCGATCGCCGGCACTCTCCCGATGGAGGGGGCCCCCATCGTTGTCGGCACCGGCCCCTGCGGTCTTTTTGCCGCCCTTCTTTTGGCCGAGGCGGGCTATGCCCCCATCGTCCTTGAGCGCGGCGGCACCGTCGCCGAGCGATGCGCGGCGTATGCGCGCTTCTGCCGCGACCGTATCCTTGATCCCAATACCAACATCCAGTTTGGCGCCGGCGGTGCCGGCACCTTTTCGGACGGGAAGCTCGTCACCCGCGTCAACGATCCGATGGTGGCGTACGTTCTCGCGCGCTTTTGTGAGTTCGGCGCTCCCCGCGATATCCTTCTTGAGGCGCGCCCCCACATCGGCACCGATCGCCTCTTTGCGATGGTCGATGCGATGCTTGCCCATATTGAGAAGCTCGGTGGCCGCGTCCTTTATCACACGCGCTTTCTCTCTCCCGTCCTCTCGGGTGAGCGTGTCGTTGCGGTGAAGACCGACCGGGGGGAGATCCCCTGCGGTGCCCTCGTGCTTGCCGTCGGCCATTCCGCGCACGACACCTACAGGACGCTACTTGACAGCGGCCTTTCCATTGAGCCGAAGCCCTTTTCGGTCGGTCTCCGTATCGAGCATCTTGCCTCGGACATTGACCGCGCCCTTTACGGTGACTTTGCCGGTCATCCCGACCTCGGGCGCGCCTCCTATAACCTTTCTGCCGATACCGACACGCGCGGTGTCTACACCTTCTGCATGTGTCCCGGCGGCACCGTTGTCGCCGCTGCCAGCGAGGAGGGCGGCGTTGTCGTCAACGGCATGAGCGAGTATGCGCGTGCGGGGCGCAACTCCAACGCGGCCGTCGCCGTGTCGGTATTCCGCGAGGATTACGGCAATACCCCTTGGGGCGCTGTTGAATTCCAGCGCTCGATCGAGGCCGCCGCCTTTCGGGCGGGCGGAGGGCGCCATGCCGCCCCCATTACCACGGTCGGCGATTTTCTTTCGGGCAGCCGCGGCACCGAGCCGACGGCCGTTCTCCCGACCTACATGGACGGTGAGGGTGTGACTCTTGCATCCCCCGCCGACTATCTCCCCTCGTTTATCACCGATTCTCTTGAGCGCGGCATCCGTGCGTTTGATCGCCGCCTTCCGGGCTTCGCGTCACCGACCGCCATCCTGACCGGCGTCGAAACGCGCACCTCCGCCCCCCTCCGCATCCTCCGCACCGAGGGCGGCACGGCGCCCGGCACCGAGAACCTTTATCCCGCAGGCGAGGGTGCGGGCTATGCCGGCGGCATAACGAGTGCCGCGCTTGACGGCTTGCGCGTGGCGATGGCGGTCCTTTCCCGCTATCGACCGGCGCTCTGATATCGTATTACATACGGGAGGCAGTCAGAGGACTGCGAACGAAAACATAATGCATAAGAAAACGGGAAAAACACAAAAGAAATGGGTGTTGCGTGACGTCGTTACCCCTGCCTCCGCGCCCGCCGTTGAGGAGATCTCCTCGGCACTTGGGATCGGCAAGGTAACGGCGCGCCTGCTCTATAACCGCGGCTATACGACCAAGGAGGCCGCGGCTGCTTTTTTGCGCCTTGAGAGTGAAATGCTGTGCGACCCCTTCCTCCTTGACGGCATGCGCGAGGGGATCGCCCGCGTGCGCCTTGCCATTGAGCGAGGAGAGAAGATCACCATCTACGGTGACTATGACGTGGACGGAGTGACCGCCGTCTGCACACTGTATCTGTACCTTCGCTCGCAGGGGGCTGTGGTCGATTACTATATCCCGAACCGGGCCGGCGAGGGATACGGCGTTTCCTGCGCCGCTATCGACACCCTCCATGCCGGAGGGACCTCTCTGATCGTCACGGTGGACACCGGTGTGACCGCCATTGAGGAGATCGCGTACGCGGCCACCCTTGGCATCGACGTTGTTGTGACCGACCACCACGAGTGCCTACCGGAGCTTCCGCCGGCGGTGGCCGTCCTGAACCCCCACCGCCCGGGGAGCCGCTACCCCTTTTGCGAGCTTGCCGGTGTCGGTGTCGTCTTTAAGTTCATCTCGGCCTACGAGGAGGCTGTCAGCGGTGACACGCGCGGTGAATGCGTCGTCCGCATCTGTGCAAGCTATGCCGACCTTATCGCCATTGGCACGATCGCTGACGTTATGCCGATCCGCGGCGAGAACCGCCTGATCGTCAAGGAGGGGCTGCGTATCCTTGATCGGGCGCCCCGTCTCGGATTTTCCGCCCTTTGCGAGAGCGTCCGCGCCTCGCGGAGTGATGGGCGCCGTGCTTCGATGAAGCCGACCAAGATCACCTCGGGCTTCATCGGCTACACGATCGCTCCGCGCCTTAACGCCGCCGGGCGCATCCGCAGCGCCTCTCTCGCCGTTGAGCTTTTCCTCACTGAGGATCCTCAGCGTGTCGAGGCCTTGGCCGGCGAGCTCTGCGAGGCCAACCGCGAGCGCCAGGCAGAGGAAAACAAGATCATGACCGAGGCCTATGAGAAGATCGATCGGGAGCACGACTTCGATCATGATCCCGTCATCGTCCTTGCCGCCGACGGGTGGCACCACGGCGTTATCGGGATCGTGGCCTCCCGCATTACCGACCGCTACGGTCTGCCCTGTATCCTGGTTTCGTTTGACGGCGAGGACGTGCATCTTGATACCGATATCGGGAAGGGCTCGGGGCGGAGCATCAAGGGCCTGAACCTTGTCGATGCGCTTGTTTACGCCTCGGAGCATCTTGTGAAGTTCGGCGGCCACGAGCTTGCCGCAGGTCTTTCGGTCACGCGTGGGAATCTCTCGGCTTTCCGTGAAAAGATCAATGAGTACGCCAGAGAAAAGCTCACCGAGGATGCCATGGTCCCAACGCTCGAGGCCGATTGCGAGCTTGCGCTTTCGGATATCTCCATGCCGCTTTGCGAGGAGCTTGGTATTCTTGAGCCCTACGGGGTTGAGAACCCGGTCCCCACCTTCATTCTTCGCTCGGTGTCAGTGCTCGACTGCTCGTCCATCAGCGGCGGCAAGCATACGCGCCTTGTCATCGGTGGGGAAGAGGGCGCGTATACTGCGATGTGCTTCTCAATGTCGCTCTCCGACCTTGATCTTTACATCGGTGACCGTGTTGACGTGATGTTCAACCTGGACATCAACGAGTGGAACGGTCGCCGTTCGGTACAGCTTATCGTGCGTGATGTCCGCCTTGCCGAGCGCGAGAGGGATCTTGCCGAGACCGAGCGCCGTCGCTATGAGGAGATCCGCACCGGCGCCCCCTTCTCTGAAAGCGAGGGCATCCTTCCGAGCCGTGATGACTTCGCCGCCGTCTATACCCTTGTGCGCCGTTCGGTGCGCTCGGGGATGGACACCCTGACACATCGCGCCATCCTGTCACTTCTTTCCGGATATTCCGGCAAGATCGGCTATATCAAGCTGAAATTCATTATCCGCATCCTTCAGGAGCTCAATCTTTTCGGTATTGAGGAGCCCGGGGACGAGGTCTATAAATTCCACCTGCATTATTCAAACACCAAGACCGACCTTGAAAAATCCAATCTTTTGCGCCGCCTGCGCTCGCAGATGAAGCAGGCCTGAGGTTAGTATGTACCAAGAGATAGAAGGACTTTTAGAGATCCTTGCACGCACAAGGAAGCCATATGACGTGGAGAAGATCCGTCGGGCGTTTCTTTATGCCAAGGAGCTGCACGAGGGGCAATTCCGCCAGTCGGGTGAGCCGTATATCATGCACCCCGTTTCGGTGGCGACTATCATCGCCGAGCTTGAGCTTGACACCGATTCGATCTGTGCAGCGCTGCTTCACGATACGCTGGAGGACTGCGGCGGCCGTACCGACCATGACGACCTTGCGCGCCGCTTTGGCGAAGACGTAGCCCTGATCGTCGAGGGCGTGACCAAGATCATCACGGTTCGCTTCGAGGACAAGGAGGAGGCGCATATCGAAAATATCCGTAAGATGCTCCTCGCGATGTCCAAGGACATCCGTGTCATCTTCGTCAAGCTCTGTGACCGCCTCCACAATATGCGCACGATCGACGTGAAATCGGACGAGAAGAAGCGCACCATCTCGCTTGAGACAATGTATATCTACGCCCCTCTCGCCCATCGACTTGGTATGCAACGCATCAAGCAGGAGCTTGAGGACATCAGCCTGCGCTATCTCGATCCCATCGGCTACGGAGAGATCTCCTCCGAGATTGAGAGCAAGTACGGAAAAACGCACGACCTCATCGACCGTGCCCGCGGCGAGATCATGGCAAAGCTCAGCGAGAATGGGATCAACTGTACGATGGAGGGGCGTGTCAAGAGCGTTTACAGCCTTTACCGTAAG
>JAZQVJ010000243.1:0-3816 GCA_045631785.1 Eubacteriales bacterium | reverse complement strand
CACAGCCTTCTACACCATTCTCCACGGCTTCAACCCCACCGCCATCGGCGGCTCTCTGCCGGGCGCCGATTTCTACTATGACGCAGACTAAGGGCCGGCATATTGACGCGATTTTCGTAACGCTTTCCCCCGTGGTTTGGTTCGGCCTTCTCTCGGCCGCGGCAGCACTCATCGACAACCCCCTCATCCTACCTCAGCCGTGGCGCGTGATCGTCCGCCTTGGCGAGCTGTTCCTGAGTGCTGATTTCTTCCTGACGGTTCTTCGCTCACTCCTGCGAATCCTCGGTGGGCTTGCGACGGGGGTGCTGGCCGGCACTGCCCTTGGGCTGCTCTCCTTCCTCTTTGCGCCGATGCGGCACCTTCTGCGCCCCCTTCTCGTTGTCGTGCGATCGACTCCCGTCGCCTCCTCGGTCATTCTGATCTGGAGCCTCACGGGGAGTCGCGCGCTCCCCTTTGTGATCGCGGCGTTGATGGTGATGCCGATCGTTGCCGATCAGCTGATGACAGGACTCTCTAAGGCCGATGCCGCCCTGGGCGAGGTGAGCGAGCTTTACGGCTTTACGCCAAGGCGGCGCCTTACCGTCTACCGCTTGCCGGCGGCGCTCCCCTACTTTTTCTCCTCGATCGTCACCTCCGCAGGCTTCGCCTGGAAGGCGGGGATCGCCGCCGAGATCCTGGCTACAACGAAGGGATCGATCGGACGCGAGATCTATTTTTCAAAGACCTACATGGAAACGCTCGACCTTTGGGCGTGGACCTTGGCCGTCATAATTTTCAGCCTTCTTCTTGAGATTTTTGTAAAGAAGACGTTGCTTTTGATCGAAAGGAGGGCGAAATGGGTGCGCTAATTCTTGCAGATCTCGACAAGCGCTTTGGCGACAAGATCCTTTTTGAGGGGCTATCGCGCGAATTCCCCGAGCGAGGACTTTTTCTGCTCCTCGGAGGAAGCGGAAGCGGCAAAACAACGCTTTTGCGGATGATCGCCGGGCTCGACAACGATTATGACGGGAGCATCGAGGGCGGGGGGCTCACGGCCGTTTCCGTGGCCTTCCAGGAGCACCGTCTTTTCCCCGCCCTGACCTCTCTTGGGAACGTGGCGGAGCCACTCCGCGCCGGGGGGCTTGATCGCACCGCGGCCGAGGCGGCGGCGCGCGAAGCACTCCTTACCGTTGGCTTCCCCGAGGGCGATTTCAAAACGCGGCCTGCGGCCCTTTCGGGCGGAATGCGCCAGCGCGTTTCCTTGGCAAGGGCCTTGGCCGTGAAGCGCCCCATTCTTCTGCTTGACGAGCCGGAAAAGGAGCTGGACGAGCATTTGCGCGAGTGCCTTCATGAGGCCATTCTCCATGAGTCCGCCGAGCGCCTTGTCTTGGTCGTGACACATACGCCGGAGCGCCTTTTGCCCTTTGCCGACGGAAGTCTTGTGCTGGATGCGTAAAAGAGGGAAAAGCCCTTGACAAACCGTGCGCGCGGTGTTATAATGAAGCGAAAAGCGATGACGGAAAGAGTACCCGCGATCGCACCGTGCAGAGAGAGGGCGGTTGGTGCAAGTCCTTACGGTGTCCGCGGCGAAAACCCCTCCCGAGCTGTGCGCGAGGCAGCAAGCGCAACCGCCCCCCGGCGTTATGGGAAATGAGTGAAAGCGCAAGGTGGAACCGTGCGATAAGCACCCTTGGCATTGCCCCCGCGGCAGGCCCGGGGTGCTTTTTTACCGTTAATTTTGATGCAAGGAGATACACTATGAAGGTTATTTACGCGAACGGCACCGTGGCCGAATGCGCCCCCGAGGAGGAGCTTCACATTCTGCGCCACACGGCTGCCCACATTCTGGCACAGGCGGTCAAGCGCCTCTTCCCCCACGCGAATTTTGCTTACGGCCCCGCCAATGAGAAGGGATTTTACTACGACGTGGATCTTGGCGACACGAAGCTTTCGGAGGAGGATCTTGCGGCGATCGAGGCCGAGATGAAGAAGATCGTGAAGGAGAACATTCCCGTCCGCCCCAGGATCCTGCCCCGCAGCGAGGCCATTGCGCTGATGGAGAGCGCCGGCGAGAAGTACAAGGTCGAGCATATCGGCGACCTCCCCGAGGATGCCGAGATCAGCTTCTTCACCCAGGGCGATTACACCGACATGTGCACAGGCCCCCACCTTTGCTACACGAAGGCCCTGAAGGCCTTTAAGATCATGGGGCAGTCGGGCGCCTATTGGAAGAACGACAAGAACAACAAGATGCTTACCCGCATCAAGGGCACCGCCTTCAAAACACAGCAGGAGCTTGACGACTACCTTACGCTCCTCGAGGAGGCGGAAAAGCGCGATCACCGCCGCATTGGCCGTGAAATGGGGCTCTTCATGTTCTCGGATGACGCCCCCGGCTTCCCCTTCTTCCTCCCGAAGGGCATGGCGGTCAAAAATTCCCTCATCGACTACTGGCGTGAGATCCACACCCGCGAGAACTACGTCGAGGTCAACACCCCCCTCATTATGAACCAGCGCCTTTGGAAGACCAGCGGCCACTGGGACCATTACAAGGACAATATGTACTCGACCGAGATCGACGAGGAGACCTTCTGCGTTAAGCCGATGAACTGCCCCGGCGGCGTTCTCGTTTACAAAAACGATCTGCACAGCTACCGCGACCTGCCGATGCGCGTTGGCGAGCTCGGCCTTGTCCACCGCCACGAGCTGAAGGGCGCCCTGCACGGCCTTTTCCGCGTGCGCTGCTTCACGCAGGACGATGCACACATCTTTATGCGCCGTGAGCAGATCACCGACGAGATCATCGGCGTTGTGCACCTTATCAACGAGGTCTACACCAAATTCGGCTTCAAGTATTCGGTCGAGCTTTCCACCCGCCCCGAGGACAGCATGGGGAGCGACGAGGATTGGGAGGCCGCCACGAACGGCCTGAAGTCGGCCCTTGAGATGCTTGGTCTTCCCTACACCGTCAACGAGGGGGACGGCGCCTTCTACGGTCCGAAGATCGACTTCCACCTTGAGGACACACTCGGAAGGACCTGGCAGTGCGGTACGGTACAGCTTGACTTCCAGATGCCGCAGAACTTCGAGCTGGAATACACCGATGAGAACAACGAAAAGCAGCGTCCCATCATGGTCCACCGCGTATGCTACGGCTCGATCGAGCGCTTTATCGGTATTCTGACCGAGCATTTTGCCGGCAAGTTCCCGGTCTGGCTGGCCCCGACACAGGCCAAGGTGCTCCTTGTGTCTGATAAGGCGGCGAGCTACGGCCGTGAGATCTACGAGGCGCTCCGTGCCGAGGGGATCCGCGTGGAGCTTGACGATCGCAACGAAAAGATCGGCTATATGATCCGCGAGGCACAGGTGGTCGGCCGTGTGCCGTACATGCTCGTCATCGGTCAGAAGGAGGCCGAGGAGGGCAACGTTGCCGTCCGCAACCGCGATACGACCGCGACCGAGACGATGTCGCTTGCCGACTTCATCGAGAAGATCAAGAGAGAGATCCGCGATCGCGTATAAGGCATCCGCAGCCACTAAAATCGCACCAAAAAGGCCCCCGGAGGGGCTTTTTTGGTAGAACAAATGCATCGCTGTGTGCATCTATCTTTTGAACAGACTTGCATTTGCTTCGGTTATGGAGCGTGTTGAAAAAACACTTCCGCCTTCTAAAATGCTGTTTTCGCGTATTGTAGGCAGAGAGCCTGTATCTGTAAAAGAAAAAGCAGGTAACCTTATACATAAGCTTCGTTCTGCCAAGAAGCTTCGCTTTGAAGCCATATTTGAAGATGCACGTCACAAGAACGAGGTTGTGGCAATATTCCTTGCCATACTTGA
>JAZQVJ010000242.1:0-1355 GCA_045631785.1 Eubacteriales bacterium | reverse complement strand
ACCTACTCCCGCAGCATCGGCATGAAGTTCGGCTGCGGCTATATCACCCTGGAGGGCGGCGAATTCAAGGGCCCGATCGCCAAGTTCCTCTCTGACGAGGAAAAGGCAAAGCTGACCGCACTTTGCGGCATGAAGGAGGGTGACTCTCTGTTCTTCATCAGCGACGCTCCCACCGTGATCAACTCGCTGGCAGGCCAGATGCGCACCTGGATCGCGAGTGAGCTGGGTCTTATCAAGAACGACCGCTTCGAGTTCTGCTTCATCGTGGACTTCCCGATGTACGAGCGCAATGAGGAGACCGGCAAGATCGACTTCACGCACAACCCCTTCTCGATGCCTCAGGGCGGTATGGATGCGCTTCTCAACAAGGATCCGCTTGAGATCTTTGCTTACCAGTACGACATCGTGTGCAACGGCGTAGAGCTTTCCTCCGGTGCCGTTCGTAACCACAACCCCGAGATCATGCGCAAGGCGTTTGAGATCGCGGGCTACGGCGAGGAGGACGTGAAGGCGAAGTTCGGCGCGCTTTACACCGCATTCTCTTACGGTGCGCCCCCCCACGCAGGCATGGCTCCCGGCGTTGACCGTATGATCATGCTCATCGCTGAGGAGGACACCATCCGCGACGTCATCGCGTTCCCCTTGAACGGCAACGCACAGGATCTGATGATGGGTGCTCCCGGTGAGGTCACCGAGCAGCAGCTGCGCGAGGTCCACATCAAGGTTCGTGACTAATCAACACACATTCTAAACGGAGGTCTTACAATGGAAAAAGACACTTTGTTGCTTTTGGAAAAAGTAAATCAACTCTCCCTTGCGGAGGACGAGCGCGCAAAGCTGCTCGCCTTCTTCGGGGAGATGGAAAAAGACAAGGCCGCGCTGGATCAGATCGACACCGAGAACGTCCTGCGCATGGTACACGCCCTCCCCATCGAAACGGTGGTACGCGAGGACGTGGCCAAGAAGCTTTGTACCCGCGACGAGCTGCAAAAGGGCGCGCCCGAAGTGATGGACGGCTACTGGCAGGTTCCTCGCGTAGTGGAATAAGGGGGGGTAACGGTATGAGAAAAGTAATGCTTGATCAAATGATCCTCACGACCTGCTGCCCCACCAACGCCGGCTCTAAGATGCTGGAAAACTTCACCAGCCCCTTTGCCGCCACCGTGGTAGAAAAGCTTGCTGAAAATTACGAGATCGCGTGCAAGGCACCCGTTGGCGAGTTCGCCATCGACCTTGTGGGCGAGACCTCGTTCGCAGGTGCCGCCAACACCGCAGAAGCCCTGAAAAACGATACCGTTTCGGCACTTATTGCGCTTGACGTCAACGGCGCTCCCCGCCGCATCGCCGCACAACAG
>JAZQVJ010000241.1:0-4736 GCA_045631785.1 Eubacteriales bacterium | reverse complement strand
TCCTCGGGCAGGCCCCGAGTTTCTCTGCCGAACATCAAAAAGACCTCTCCCGGGTACTGCGGCTCGGTATAGGCGCGCGGTGCTTTGGTGGAAAAATAGTAGATGCGCGCCTCGGGATGCCGAAGGAAAAACTCATCCTCGTTCTCATAAACCGTGATATCGAGGTGATGCCAATAGTCAAGGCCGGCGCGCTTGAGCTTTCTGTCGTCGATCTCAAAGCCCAAGGGCTTAATGAGATGAAGCGCTGCGCCGGTTGCGGCGCAGGTGCGGGCGATGTTGCCCGTATTCTGCGGAATTTCGGGGCAATGCAGGACGATGTTGATATCTTTCATACGCGCTTCCCTTTCAGTATTTGTCGTCATCTTCTATTTTATAATTTTTTTATGAATTGTCAATAAACTTTCGCGACAAACGGTGGTATTTTTTTCCCGGACGTGCTATAATATATAGGAATATCTATGCACACGCGTGCCGTTATCAAAAAAAGGAGAGGTGCTGAGCACCGTATACCTATGGGAATTTTCCGTGCCATTTTCGGTACTTACAGTCAACGACAGATCAAAAAGCTCCGTAAAACGGCGAACAGGATCGAGGCTCTTGCCGAGGCCTATGCCGCGATGACCGACGAGGAGCTTCGGGCAATGACCGACCGCCTCCGCGCCCGTCTTGCCGACGGTGAAACACTCGACGATATCCTCCCCGATGCCTTTGCGCTTGTGCGCGAGGCCGACTGGCGCGTGCTTGGGAAGCGCCCCTTTTACGTTCAGCTGCTCGGCGGTATTCTGCTCCATCAGGGGCGCATTGCCGAAATGAAGACGGGCGAGGGTAAAACCCTGGTGGCGACCATGCCCGCCTACCTCAATGCCCTGACGGGCGCCGGGGTGCACATCGTTACCGTCAACGATTATTTGGCAAGGCGTGACAGCGAGGAGATGGGGCGTGTTTACGCCTTTCTCGGTCTTACGACGGGCCTTGTGGTACACGGCCAATACCCCGATGAAAAGAAGGCCGCGTACGCGGCCGACATCACCTACGGCACAAACAACGAATTTGGCTTTGACTATCTGCGCGACAACATGGCGATCTACAAGGAGCGCACCGTCCAGCGCGGACACGCCTTTGCGATCGTGGACGAGGTAGACTCGATCCTCATTGACGAGGCGAGAACGCCTCTTATCATCTCGGGGGAGGGCGACGAATCGACCGACCTCTACGACCGTGCTGAGAAATTTGCGCGCTCGCTCCGAAAGAACGTGGTGAAGGAGACCGATGACAAGGCCGATCTCGACACGCTTGACGGCGACTATATCGTGGACGAAAAGGCACGCAACGTCATTCTGAGTGCTGCGGGCATTGCGAAGGCTGAGCGCTTCTTTTCCGTTGAGAACCTTTCGGATCCCGAAAACGCAACGCTCTATCATCACATCAATCAGGCCATCCGCGCCCACGGCATCATGCAGCGTGACATTGATTACGTGGTGAAGAACAATCAGGTCATCATTGTCGACGCGTTCACGGGGCGCTTAATGCCCGGCCGCCGCTATAACGAGGGGCTGCATCAGGCGATCGAGGCCAAGGAGCATGTCAAGATCGAGAAAGAATCGAAGACACTGGCTACCGTCACCTTCCAAAACTATTTCCGTATGTACCGTAAGCTCTCGGGCATGACGGGTACGGCCCTGACCGAGGACAACGAGTTCCGTGAGATCTACGCGCTTGACGTTGTGGAGGTGCCCACCAACCGGCCAATGATCCGCCGTGACCACAACGACGAGGTCTATATCAATCAAAAGGCGAAATACCGCGCGATCCTGCGGCAGATCGCCGAATGTCACAGGAAGGGGCAGCCCGTGCTTGTGGGTACCGTTTCGATCGAGCGCTCGGAATTTCTTTCCGATCTCCTTGACAAGAACGGGATCAAGCACACGGTCCTCAACGCCAAGCATCACGAGCGCGAGGCCGAGATCGTGGCGCAGGCCGGCAAATACGGTGCCGTTACCATCTCGACCAATATGGCGGGGCGCGGTACCGACATTATGCTGGGCGGCAACCCCGAATACATGGCGCGCACGGCCATGCGCCGCGAGGACTTCCCCGAGGAGCTGGTCGCGGCCGCGACCGAAACCGCGCCGACCGAGGACGAGGTGATCCTTGCGGCACGGGCGAGATATCGCGAGCTTTATGACAAATTCAGGGAGGAGATCCGCCCCGAGGCCGAGAAGGTCAGGGAGGCCGGCGGTCTTTTTATCCTCGGTACCGAGCGACATGAGAGCCGACGCATCGATAACCAGCTGCGCGGACGAAGCGGGCGGCAGGGTGACCCCGGTGAATCACGATTCTTTCTATCGCTTGACGACGAGCTGATGCGGCTTTTCGGTACGCGTGTGGAGTTCATTGCCAATACCGTCGTGCGCCTCGGAATGAACGAGGATACACCGATCTCGGCGCGTATTCTTTCCAACACGATCGAGCGCGCGCAAAAGAGCATTGAGGGACACAATTTCGCACGTCGCAAAAACGTCCTGACCTACGACGACGTGATGAACCAGCAGCGCCACCTGATCTATAAGCAACGCGGAGAGGTACTGGACGGTGCCGACCTCTCAAAAACCCTTGCCGATATGATCGAGGGCTCGATCGGCGATGCCGTAGCCGCAGCCCTTTCATCAGGTGACAAGGCAGCCTGGGATCTCGACGGGCTGCGCCAGCGCTTCTTGGGGCTGCTGACCACCCCCGACTCCTTCCGCTATGCGAGCGAGGAGGATATCCCCGAGGCCGAGGCGATTGAGGCAGAGCTCCTTGCGCGTGCCAATGCACTGTACCGCGAAAAGGAAGCCCTGTTTGGTACCGAAGCCTTGCGCGAGGTCGAGCGCGTGATCCTTTTGCGCCACGTGGATACGCTTTGGATGGAGCATCTTGAGGCAATGGAGGAGCTGAAGGGATCTGTGGGGCTGAACGCCTACGCGCAGAGAAACCCCGTTAACGAATTCCGCATCGTCGGCAACGATATGTTTGCCGAGATGATCGACGACATCCGTGACCGCACGGTCCGCGCCCTCCTCTCGGTCCGCCCGAAGGAGCAGCCGATCGTCCGCCGCGAGGTCGCCCGCCAGCTGACCGAGGGCTTTGAGGGCGGCAAAATGCCCAAGAAGGCCGCCACGGCGACCGCAAAATCGACCAAGGTAGGGCGCAACGATCTCTGCCCCTGCGGTAGCGGAAAGAAATACAAAAAATGCTGCGGTGCCGCCACCGGCAGCGGCAGCTAACGGAGCGCTCTTATGGGCTTTGGTATCCTTTTTATCGGTTATCTCATTGGGGCAAACACACTGGTCTACCCCGGATTTACAAAGATATTCGCATATCTTGCCATGCTGCTTGCGATGACGAAGCTTGCGCCCTACAATCGCCCGCTGAGGAGCGCGTTTTGCACGCTGATCCCTACGGCCGCCGTGGGGCTTGGCTATCTCCTGCTGGAGCTTGCATCGCTGTTCTCACTCCTCGGTGAGGAGGCCCGCAGCCTGCTCTTCCGCCTTGTTCCTCTTGCCTCATATGCGTTTGAGCTGGTCTTTCTCTTTCTCCTTTTGCGCGGTCTTCAGGCCTTGGCCAAGGAGACCGAGGTAAAAAAGCTTGAGGTAGAGGCCTTCCGCAATCGCATTTTCACCACCGTTTATTATGCTTTGCTCATTGCGGGGCAATTCAATTACGGAGAGAGCAGTGCAAAATTCCTGATCCGCTACAACATCGTCGTTCTGCTGATCGGTCTTGTGATCGCGGCTCTGAACGCCAAGCTGATCTTCTCGTATTACATGTGGATCTGCTTGCCGGAGGATGCCGACATGGGACGAAGAACATCGAGCATTCCCTTTCTCGACCGTTGGTATAAGCATGCCGACGAGCGCGAGGAGCGCCGCCTTGCTGCGCGACTTGCCGCCGATGCCGAATATCGGAAAGAGAAGGCACAAAAGAAAAAGGAGAGAAGAAGGAAATGAAAATTCAAAAAAAGGTCTTCCCTGTCGGCTTTCTTGCAATGGCGACATGGTTCCTTTTCAATCCCAATATCTCGATCCTCGACCCCCTGCCTGACTGTATCGGATACCTCCTCATCATGTATGCCCTGCGCCATGTTGCCACCTTCGTTCCCTACATGCGCGAGGCATCCGACGGCTTCCGCAAGCTGTTTTACGCCAATCTCATTAAGCTCCCCGCCTTTTTCATCGTTCTGACGCTTTCGAGTGAGCGCGTGACGGTCACACTCTTCTCGCTCTCCTTTGCGATCGTCGAGCTTCTCTTTGCGATCCCTGCCTTTTATCATCTTTTTGAGGGGCTTTTCTATCTCGGCGAGCGCTTTGATTGCTCCTCTGCCATCAAGCGCGAGGACAAGCCGATCGCGCCTGAGGCCCTGCGAGTGCTGACCTACGTCTTCCTTTCGGTGAAGGCCGTTCTTTCAACGCTCCCTGATTTTGCCTTCCTCCCCACCTACGATCCCTTGACGGGCAAGGGCTTTACCGTTTCCACAACGCAGTATCTTGTGATGGTGCTGATCGCCGCCCTTCTCTCCTTTGCGATGGGCATTGTCTGGATCTCGTACATCCGCCCGTACCTCAAGGCGGTGGCTGCCGATCCCGCGATCGAGCGTCTGACGGCGCCCGATTGCCGTGATCTCCATCTGCGTGAGAGCCGCCGACTGCGGCTTTCGCTCCCCTACTTTCTCTTTGCGGCCGCCATTTGCCTTTCGG
>JAZQVJ010000240.1:0-5404 GCA_045631785.1 Eubacteriales bacterium | reverse complement strand
CGCACCGAGCCCGCCACCAGCGTGAAATCACCGGGGATGGTGATGGCAAAGATGCCGTTGCTGCCGTCAACCTCGCCCGTCAGGGTTTTGTCGGTGTCGTCTGCCGTCACGGTGTAAGTGAACTTTTTGCAACCGACGGAGGCGTTGCCGAGCTTGTTCTTGAGATTGAGGACAAAGATGACCTCATCGCCGAGCGAGTAGCTAAGCGAGTCCTCGGTGGTCGTACCCACGAGCTGGGGGTAGGAGGCAGAGTAAATCTGCGAGGGCTTGGTCGCGTTATAAATCTTATGCTCGTGCGATTTCATGGAGGTCTTTCCGTTCGTCACGGTGTCGAGGAAGGCGTTAACGCCCTCGCCGAGGCCGGCAGCGTCACCGCCGAGAATATGGATGGTCCCCTTGGTGATGTAAATGTGGTAATCGCCGGCGGCAAGTGCGACGATGCCGTCCGGCTCGACGGCGAGGCGGATCGACTTGGCGACGCTTGCGTTATAGGCTGTGGCGGTCTTGCCGAGAGCCGTGGCCAACGAGGCAGCCGAGGTCTCGCCACCGTCACCGTAGCCGACGGCGTAGTCGGCAAGGATGCCGTCAAAGTTAAAGACCGGGACATCGGCCGGTGTTTTCTGGATGATGCTGTTGGGAGCCACCGTCACGGGGGCATCGGGATCGGCCGTGGTGACGGGTGCCGTTGTTGTCGGGGAGGTGGTGGTTGGGGAAGTAGTAGTCACGGTAGTAGCCTCATTTGTTGTAGAATCTCCGAAGCCGGGAATGAGCTGTGTCAGCATATCGCAGGATACGAGGAATGCGAATACGGCAAACACAAGGAGCGAAAATAGGAGCCATCGTGAATGTTTCATGTTTTTTCCTTTCTTATAACTTTCGATTCTGTTTTAATTAAATTTTTTTCTGCAGAAAGAGTATAGCACGGAACAACGGAAAAATCAAGGGGTAGCCTCCACTTTTGTTACTTTTGCCATACGGCGAGCGCGGCGCCGTCGCACACCTCCCCGCTTTTTTGTGCAAATTGCGAGCCACCCTTGACAGGGGGGCGCAATTTATGGTAAGATAAAGGCGAAAAGTGAGGATGCCATGAAGATCTATACCGTAAAACCCCAGCCCTTTGGCGAGGACGCTGTGCCAAAGGAGGTCCGCTTTATCGTAGCCACGGCGCGTGCCCGCGGCGAACGGGTATTCGTGCTGGACTTGAGCGCGTGCAGTCCCTATCTGCATACGGCGGCGCGCCACGCCCTTTCGGCCCTGAAGCGTGAGGGGCGGATCGAGTTTTTTGTGCCTGCCTCGCGCCTTGGCACAGAGGATGCCGGCGCCGCCCTCCTCGCCATCCGTGCGCCCGAGATCGCCGAGCTCCCCCTCCTTGCGGAGCGCGAGAGCAGGGAGGGAATTACCGTAGTTTCACTCTGATATCCCAAAAAGAAAAGCCCCTTGCCGTCCGGCAGGGGCTTTTTCTATCAGGCTCTTTCTTCTAAGTAAGCAACAACATCGCCAACGGTGATGAATTTGTGCAGATCCTCGTCATCGATGGCCAGGTTGAACTTCTCTTCGCAGAGAAGGATCAGGTCCGCCAGCTCAAGAGAATTGACACCGAGGTCGTTGGCAAGCTCCGCCTCGAGGGTGATCTTCGACTCCTCAACGCGCAGCTCCTCCATCAGAAGATTTTTGACCTTTTCGAACATTGGATTTTCCTCCTAAAGGTTTTTGTTCTTTGGGTTTTCTATCACTTAACCAAATACCGCTTGATCTTGCGCGAGGTGTTCTTTTCAAACTCCTCGTTGCGGATCTCGATATCGGTCATGTGCTTGAAGGTGGGCAGACGCTTGTTGACGGCCATCACGGCGGCCTTCACGGCGTCATAGACCTCGCTCGGCGTTTTGCCCTCGAGATCGGGATGCTGCATGTCGGGAACCACGATGGCGGTGATGGCCACCTCAGCCCCCCCGTGCTTGCGGCCAAGAACGACCGACTCCTTGATGATCGGCACCTCGGAGAGGTATTCCTCAAGCTCCTCGGGGAAGACGTTCTTGCCGTTTGAGAGGATGATAACGTTCTTCTTGCGGCCGGTGATAAAGATGAAGTTGTCCTTATCGAGATAGCCGATGTCGCCGGTGCGGAAGAAGCCGTCCTCGGTAAAGACCTCGGCCGTCGCCTCGGGATTTTTGTAATAGCCGAGCATGACGTTCGGACCCTTGACGAGGATCTCACCGGTCTCGGCGGCCTCGTCCTCACGGTCGATCTTCACCTCGCACCCAAAGACGGGCGCACCCACCGAGCGGGGGCGCAAAACGCGCGAGGAGTTGACGGCCACAAGAGGCGAGCATTCGGTAATGCCGTAGCCCTCAAAGACCGTGATGCCGAAGAGGTAGAGGTCCTTAAGGATGTTGGGGTTGATGGGGGCACCGCCGCAGACGATGCTCGTCAGGTTCCCGCCAAAGGCCGCCGTCACCTCGGAGAAGAGCTTTTTCCGCAGGTCAATGCCCACGGCAAGCATCTTCTCGGCGAGCGCCATACCGAAGCGGACCTTCTTCTCCATGCCGCGGCGGCGGATCTCGTCAAAGATGCGCTTGTGCAGGGTTTCCACAAAGAGGGGAACGAGGATCAGGGTGTTCGGCTTGTAGGTCGCAAAGTTTTTCAGGACGTGCTTGATGCTGTCATTGATGAACATCGAGCCGCCGATCGCGAGGACGCCGAGCTGACCGCAGAGCATCTCGTAGGTGTGGTGGATGGGGAGGACCGAAACGAAGGTGCAGTTCTCGTCGTAGGGCATCGTATGCGTCGCCGAGTTCAGGGCGGCGATGATGTTTGCATGCGAGAGCATAACCCCCTTCGAGGTGCCGGTCGTGCCCGAGGTGAAGAGAAGGATCGCGCACTTGTCCATATCAAAGACAGCATCGGCGAAGACGGTGTTGCCGGCCTCCAGCGCCGCACGGCCCTCGGCCGTCATATCGGCAAAGGAAACCGTCTTTTCGCTCCTCTCATACCCCTCAGCCGGGGCAATCGGAATACGGAGCGCCAGCGTGTCGTAAGCGGCGGCCGCAAAGCGCTCATTCTGGCTGCCGGTGTAGACCACAGCCTCGGCCTCGGCCTGAGTTATGAAGCCCTCGACCTGCTCGGAGGCGAGTTCCTTGTCCATCGGTATGATAACGCCGCCGAGGATGACGGTGGCAAGGTAGGCGGCAAGGTAGGCGGGATGCGTTTCCCCGATGACGGCGATGCGCCCGCCGGCAAGGCCGTGGAGCGAGAGGGCGGTGGCAAAGGACTCCACCATGGCCGCAAAGTCACGGTAGCTGACCGTCTTGTTCTCGCCGTTCTCAATGTATTCGTAGAGGGGCTTGTCGCCAAACTTCTCGGCCGTTGCAGTCACAAGATGTCGAAGATCCGAATAGAAGATCGGAGGGATCGAATGAAGAGGGTTGACCATTTTCATGGCTTCGTTTCTCCTTTCACTTGTGGAGTTGATAACACAATGCCACTATTTTAACGCAAAACCCCGGTTTTGTCAAGGTTAATTTTACCAGATGGAAAAACGCCCGTCACCGCAAGGAATCTTTTGGGAAAAACAGGCGGCTTTTGCGGCTTCAATTTCCGAGGGGGAGTGAAAAGAGGGCTTTACAAATTACTTTTTGCATGATATAATAATAGAGTATGTCATTCACCTCGGAGGTATTTATGGATTTTTGGTTCTGGCTCTTTTTGTCGCTGCTCATCCTTGCGGTGAGCGCGGCGGCGATCTTTCGCAGAGCCCTCCTTTTGCCGCCCACGGTCGGGGCCTTGGCGGCCTTTGTCTTAGCGATCCCTGCCGGATCTCCGTGGTATCTTGAGCTTGCAGCCCTCGTCCTCGGCACGGCGCTTTCCTTCCTCGTTCTTTTTCTGCTTCCCCGGCGGCGGTTGAGCCCCCTTGAGGCCATGGTTGGGAAGACCTGCACGGTGACCGAGCGCATCGAACCCCTGACGGGCGGGCAGGTGACGGTAGAGGGGAATCTTTGGGCAGCCCGCGCCCTTTCTGCGGATACCGCGTTTGAGGTGGGGGACGAGCTTTCGGTCGTGGCGATCGAGGGTGTGAAGCTCATCTGCGGCTGATTTTTCCGGGCATTGCGAAAATTTCAGAAACCCCTTGACAAATGCGTTCCGGTTTGCTATAATACACCCGTTGCGGTATCCCGCGCGTGTACCTTTAGCTCAGCCGGATAGAGCAACTGCCTTCTAAGCAGTAGGTCGGGGGTTCGAATCCCTCAAGGTACGCCAAAAGGGTGCTGCATAGCACCTTTTTATGGTGGGTATGGCTCAGTTGGTTAGAGCGCCAGGTTGTGGCCCTGGAGGTCATGGGTTCGATTCCCATTACTCACCCCATAGATCCCCGTCCGTTGGGCGGGGATCTTTATTTTCTCTCCGCGGCTTGACAGCGGCCGGCGATGCCCTTATAATAAAATGTAGTAAATCAAGGAGAGACGGTATGGAAAAGCTCACTCTGGTCATCAACGGGCGCGGCGGTGTCGGCAAGGATACGCTGTGTGAGGCGGCGGCTGCCCGCTATCGCGTGAAGAACATCTCCTCGATCACGCCGATCAAGGCGCTGGCCGCCATTTGCGGCTGGCAGGGCGAAAAGACCGATCGCGCCCGCCGCTTTTTGGCTGACCTCAAGGCACTGACGGCGGCCTATAACGACTATCCGACAAGGAAGATCACCGAGGAATACCAAGCCTTTCTCAGGGGGGAGGACGAGATCCTCTTCGTTCATATCCGTGAGGCCGCCGAGATCCGCAAGTTTGTCGAGGCCACGGGTGGGGGAGCGAGAACGCTCCTTGTCCGCGCCGATCGCCGGCTGCCGGCCCACACCTACGGTAACGCCTCGGACGATGAGGTCGAGAATTACCCCTACGACTACTATTTTGAGAACGACGATGCCAAGGAGGCCTCGGCCGACAGGTTTTGCGCCTTTCTTGAAGGGATAATGAAGGAATAATGAAACGAGCGTTGCCTGCGGGCAACGCTCGTTTTCCTTTAGAGTAAGATGCAGACAAGTCCGCCGCTGCCCTCGTTGATGATGCGGCCGAGCGTTTCGCCGAGGCGCTTGCGCGCCGATGTCGGCATATGGCCGAGCTTAGCATGCAGGCCCTCGTTCACAAGGTCATAGAGGGGCTTGCCGAACATATTGGAGCTCCAGATGCCCTGCGGATCCTCCTCAAATTCGCGGAGGAGATAGCGGATCAGCTCCTCGGATTGCTGCTCGGTACCCACGATCGGGCTCAGCTCGGTTTCAATGTCCGCACGGATCATGTGGATCGACGGTGCCGAGGCCTTCAGCTTCACGCCGTAGCCCCCCGATTGCTTGACGATCTCGGGCTCCTCAAGGCGCAGGTCCTCAAGCGACGGCAAAACAACGCCGTAGCCCTCG
>JAZQVJ010000239.1:0-6089 GCA_045631785.1 Eubacteriales bacterium | reverse complement strand
GTAGCCGCGTGCGGACGTGATAAACGCTGAAGGCATCTAAGCGTGAAGCACACCTCAAGATGAGATATCCATGGGCTTTGCCCGTGAGGTCACTTGTAGACTACAAGTTGATAGGTCGTAGGTGTAAGCACAGTAATGTGTACAGCTGAACGATACTAATAGACCGATCGCTTGAACTGCCACAGCAGTTCGTACGTTTGAGTCCGTTGCTTTCCTATCCCTTTATTCGGTTTTCAATGTCCGTTTGCCTACCCACCGCGGCTTTTTCCTTTGCCGCGATCCCACCCCCCCTCCCGGGGGGCTTTTTCTTTTGCCTCTTCTTTCTTCCGAAAGCATTTCCAAAAGTTTGTCCATTATAAAGAAAAATGCTTTATTTTCTAAGGAATTCTTGCGATATCATTGACATCAAAGCCAAAAAGTTATACAATAAGGATAAGAAGTATTTCACCCCGAAATGAGGTAAAACCGGATGAGCAAGAGCGTTAAAAAGATCGGTGTTCTCACCTCTGGCGGTGATGCACCGGGAATGAATGCGGCGATCCGCGGCGTTGTCTTCACGGCACTCCATCATGGGATCGACGTTTTTGGGATTCTCGGCGGTTACCGTGGCCTTCTTAACGGTGAGATCAAGCCTCTCTCTTATACCGATGTTGACGGTATTCTTACTCGGGGCGGCGCCTTCCTTCGGACGGCGCGGTGTCCTGAATTCGCAACCCCTGAGGGAGTGAAGCGCGCGGCCGCAAATGCAAGGGAGTGGGGCCTTGACGCCCTCGTCGTCATTGGTGGCGACGGCTCTTTCCGCGGCGCCAGCGATCTCTCCCGTGAGGGCATCCTCGTCGTGGGGATCCCCGGCACCATTGACAATGATATCGGTTGCTCCGAGTATACGATAGGCTTCGATACCGCGGTGAATACCGCGATGGAGGCCATCGACCGTATTCGCGACACTGCCTATTCGCATGAGCGCTGCAGTATCGTCGAGGTCATGGGGCGGCGCGCGGGCTATATTGCCTACCATGCGGCTCTTGCCTCGGGCGCCGAGCTCGTCCTTCTCCCCGAGGAGAAGACCGATTTTGATGCACAGGTCATTGCTCCCATTCGTGCCTGGCAGGCACGCGGGAAGCGCGACCTTATCATCGTTGCGGCCGAGGGTGTCGACGGTCTTGCCACCCTTCCCGCCAAGATCGAGGCGGCCATCGGGATCAAGCCAACCTATTCGATGCTCGGGTATATTCAACGCGGTGGCACCCCCACCCTGCGTGACCGTTCGACAGCGCTTCGCATGGGCGAGCGCGCTGTTACCGAGCTTGTCCTCGGCACGGCCGCCTCTGTCATCGCCGAAAGGGAAGGGAAGCTTGTGGCGATTCCTATGGAAAGCGCCCTCGATATGAAAGCAAAACTTTGCAATTCCGATATCATCACTGCAAAGATCTTAACTGAAGGTTGATTTTTTAACTAAGGAACCCGGTATTTGCTTTCGGCCCGCCCCTTTTTATTCGCTTGATTTATTAAAAAATGAATAAATTATTACAAGTATAGGAGAAAATCATGAAAAAACTTTGCGACTTTGTCTCTGATCTTCCGGCTCTCGATAAGGCGAAGGAGTTTGGTGTTTATCTCGATTCCGTCAATGCCATCGGTACCGATTTTGTCTTTATGGTGCGTGGTGAGGATGCCGATGTTCTGGTGGCCACCGGTGCCGCTGCCAAGAATTTTGAGGGCGAGATTGTCACCTGCGATAAATGCAGTTATGTAGTCGCTCCCAAAAATCATGCGAACGCCAATGCTCTTCGTGCGATGTTCCCGTTTACCGCGCCCGTTCCCGTTCTCAAAAAGACCCGCACCTTTGGTGTCGGTGACCGTCTTGGCATTGCGACTCCCGGTCATCTGCGTGTTTTCAAGGAGTATGATGCCTATCCGATTCTTGCTCAGCAGTCGATCCGTGAGCTGAATCTTACCGAAAGAACCTATGAGGATGTCCTTGACAGCGCTACCTTCTATGTGTTCCGCGATGGCTACAAGGATGGCTTCGGTGCTGACGGCGATCACCTCAAAAAGCCTGAGGAGATTGAGTATGCCCTCGGCCTTGGCTTTACGATGATCACCCTTGATTGCAGTGAGCATATCCGCGGCGGTGTTGAAAAGATGAGCCCTGCCGAGCTTGCTGCCGCTTGCACGCTTCCCAATGATCTTGCTGCTCGCTATATCGGGAAGGAGATCGTGATCGAGGGTGAGTCGCTTGTTTTTGACGAGGACGAGCTCCGCCGCTGCTTCCTGATCTACGGTGAAGCCATCGATTTTGCCACCGGCATTTATAACAAGTATTTCAAGGAAGGCGGCGCTTGTGCCGACTTTGAGATCTCAATTGATGAAACCGCAACTCCCACTTCGCCCCTCCAGCACTATTTTGTTGCCAATGAGCTTATTCGCAACGGTGTGGATCCTGCTACGGTGGCCCCCCGCTTCTGCGGTGAATTCCAGAAGGGCGTTGACTACATCGGCGACCTTGTCCAGTTTGAACGCGAGCTGAAGACTCACGCCGCCATTGCCCGTCACTTTGGCTATAAGTTGAGTATTCATTCGGGGTCCGATAAATTCTCGACCTTTACCCTTATCGGCAAGTACACCGACGGGAACTTCCATGTGAAGACCGCCGGCACCAACTGGCTCGAGGCGATGCGCGCCGTGGCCACTGCAGATCCTGCGATGTATCGTGAGATCCATGCGTATGCCCTCCAGATGTTCGATGAGGCCAAAAAGTTCTATCACGTTACGACCGATCTTAATAAGATCCCCTCTCTTGATACCCTTACCGATGCCGAGCTTCCTGCGCTCTTTACCCAAAATGATGCTCGCCAGCTGATCCACATCACCTACGGCTTTATTCTGACTGTCAAGAATGAGGATGGCAGCTATCGCTTTAAGGATCGTCTGTACAAATTCTGGAGAGAAAACGAGAACGTGTACTCCGATATGCTTCACGCGCACATTGGCAAGCACCTCTCGCTCCTTTATGAAGGCTTCCGCAAATAAAAAGAAAAGCGCATTCTCCGTTCGGAGAATGCGCTTTTTATATTAAAAGGATCGCCAGGATCCCGAGGATGACACCGAGGAAGGCACCGGCAACCACATCCCTTGGGTAGTGAAAGCCCAAGAGAACTCTGGCAACCGAAAGCAAGATTGCTAAGGGATAGAGGGCGTAGATCAAGGCCGCGCGGAAGGCAAAGGCCAGGGTGGCGATGAAGAAGGCCGAGTAGGCGTGGCGGCTGGGGAAGGAATGGCTCTTCTTCTGTGTTTTGCCGCCGGGCCTTGAAGGGCGAGGCATGGCGAGCAGGTAGCGCAGCGCCGACACAAGGAGAAAGGGAATTGCGGAGAAGAGAAGAAGACGGAGAAGAGTGCGGTAGGAGTCGGTATAGGCAAAGTAAAGGAGCAAAAGAAAGGTGAGTGCAAAGGCAGCACTCAGAATATGGCTTGCGAGCCCGAAGATTTCCTCAGTCGTCCGTCGGTTGCGCTTTGACATGGTGGCTCCTTTCCGTTTTTTTCTATTGTATTTGATTTTCCCCACTTTGTCAAGCATTGCGGGGGCGAAAAGGCACTCTTTTGCATGACAAAATACAAATGTAATTATTTTTAGAAAGAAAACTATTGACAAAGACGAAGGGAGATGATATACTTTCTACGTAAACCGTTGATGCGGAGATAACGTTGGCAAAGGACTTCACAGAGAGCTCGCGAGGCTGGGATGCGGGCAAGACACCTGCCTTCAAATGGACCGCGGAGGGCGCAGTCAAAGGCGATGCCGAGTATTCTGCGACGTGGACACGCGTCAGCTGTCATAGGTATGATAGTACCTAAGGAGTGCACGGCGTTTGCCGTGAAGCAAGGTGGCACCGCGGATAGTTGTATTCGTCCTTGACAGTAGATTCTGTCGGGGATTTTTTGTTTTCCGACAAAGGTGAAAAACCCAAATGAGGGAGGAAAGATAGCATGAAGTTCAATGAGGTTGATTTTGATACGTATCTGAAGAATTATCCCGATGCCAACGGGTATTTCGGTAAATACGGCGGGGTGTACATTGCGGACAACCTGAAGAAGGCAATGGCCGAGATCACCGAGGCGTATTTCACCATCTGCAAGTCCTCGAAGTTTATCGGTGAGCTCCGCAAGATCCGCCGTGAGTTCCAGGGGCGCCCTACGCCGGTTTCCTACCTTGAGCGCCTTTCCTCAACGCTTGGGAACGTTCAGCTCTACGCGAAGCGCGAGGACCTGAACCACACGGGCGCGCACAAGCTGAATCACTGCATGGGCGAAGCGCTTCTTGCCAAGTATATGGGCAAAAAGAAGGTCATCGCGGAAACGGGTGCCGGCCAGCACGGCGTAGCGTTGGCCACGGCGGCGGCGTATTTCGGCCTTGAGTGCGACATCTATATGGGCTCTGTCGATATTGCCAAGCAGGCACCGAACGTAGCACGTATGAAGATCCTGGGCGCCAACGTTGTTGAGGTCAAGGAAGGGCTTCAGACACTGAAGGAGGCAGTGGATGCTGCCTTTGATGCCTATGCGAGGGAGTATAAGGATGCGATCTATTGCATCGGCTCGGTTCTCGGTCCGCATCCCTTCCCGATGATGGTGCGCGACTTCCAGAGCATTGTCGGTATTGAGGCGAGAGAGCAGTTTGTCGGTATGACGGGGGAGCTCCCCGACGCGGTTGTGGCTTGCGTTGGCGGCGGCTCAAATGCGATGGGTATTTTCTCGGGATTTTTGAACGATCCTGTGGATATTTACGGTGTTGAGCCCCTTGGCAGAGGCCCTGCCCTTGGCGATCACGCGGCCAGCCTGAAGTACGGTACCGAGGGGATCATGCACGGGTTTAACAGCATTATGCTGAAGGGCGAGGACGGCGAGCCCGCCCCCGTCTATTCGGTGGCGAGTGGGTTGGATTATCCGTCCTCGGGCCCCGAGCATGCCTTCCTGCACGATCTTGGGCGTGTGAAGTATGACGTGGTGGATGACGAAGAAACCGTCGATGCCTTCTTCAAGCTTTCGCGGCTTGAGGGCATCATTCCCGCCATTGAAAGCTCGCATGCGGTGGCATACGCCATGAAGCTGGCAAAGACGATGAGCCATGGCTCGATCCTTATCAACCTCTCGGGCAGAGGCGATAAGGATATGGATTTCATTATTGAGAAGTACGGTATCCGATAAAAAGAAAACGAGGTGCTTTGCGCCTCGTTTTCTTTTTTGTATAATTGGGGGCCTTTTGGGGTATAATCGCTGCACAAAGAAAGGAGAGAGTATGAAACGAACGGTTTTTTATGTGGGAGCGTTGCTCCTCGCCATTCTTATCGTTGCGGCGGTGCCGACCAGCGGCGAGGAGGCAATTTACGATGATGTGATACGCTTGCACGTGCTTGCGGCCTCGGACAGCGAGGAGGATCAAGCCCTGAAGCTTCAAGTGCGGGATGCGATCCTTGCCGAGTATTCCGAGAGAATGGCTGAGGCCGGGGAGGTCGAGGAGGCGGAGGAGTGCCTGCTTTCTCTTTGCCGCGACATTGAGGCTACGGCATCAAGCGTTGTCAAGGAAGCGGGATATGCATATACTGTTAGGGTAGAATACGGCGAAGAAGAGTACCCGACAAGAGAATACGGCGAGTATGCCTTCCCTGCGGGGAGCTACCGTTCGCTCCGCGTGGTGATCGGTGAGGGGGAGGGGGCAAACTGGTGGTGCGTGCTGTTTCCGCCGCTTTGCCTTGATATGGCTACCGAGGATGCCCCGGAGGATGATGCGCTCGCCGTAGGGCTTTCTCCCGAGGAATACAAGGTCATCACAGGGAGTGAGGGCGGTTACCGCTTGAAATTCAAGACACTGGAGCTGCTTGAGGGGGTCTTTGAAAGCCGCAGAAAGTGAGGAGCTATGGCATTTTGTGAGATCTTGGCAGAGGAGTACGAGGTGGCGGCGGCAAGGCTTTTTGGAAGGGATAAGCTGCTGCTTACGGCGGAGGACAACGAGGGGCGCCGGAATGCGATGACGGTTGGCTGGGGCGGACTCGGCTTCTTTTGGGGGATGCCCGTGGTGTTTTACGGGATCC
>JAZQVJ010000238.1:0-7969 GCA_045631785.1 Eubacteriales bacterium | reverse complement strand
CTCAAAGCTGTCGCAGGGCAGGCCCCCTTTAAAAAAGTCAGTGGGCCTTGTGGGAGCTGTGAGGAAGGTATCGTCGTTAAAATAGACAAACTGCTCGGCTAACCCCTCGATATGATGGAAATTCAGTTCGATCGGATTGATGCTGAAGGTGGGCAAATACTCCTCCGCCATAAAATCGGCGTGATTTACCAAATGCAGCTTGGGATGATCTGCCTTGAGCCAATCGGGCGTTTGGCCGCAGGTCACGAAGTGGATCCTGTGTACCCACGGGGCGTATTTTTCTACCAGTCGGAACCAATAGCGGAGCGTGCCGTAATCGCGGTAATGGGCCACCTTGTTGCCCTGGTCCTCCCCGTAGGGATCGTAGAGGGCGCGCTGTCTTTGCCAGGCCTCGTCCTCACCGTCCACCCACGTTAATACGAAATCAATCTTTTCCATTTGTCTGTTTGGTCCCCAAAATTTTTTGATATTCCCCGATGTAATTGTCCGCCATCGCTTGCTTTGAGTAAGCACGCCTCGCCGCGCGGGATATACCCTCTCGGTCAAGGTCTTGTTCGAGCCAAGCGTTGATCTCGGCCACAAGGGCCGGAAGATCCCCATAGGGCACAAAGCGGCTGTATTGGCCAAGGGCAATGAGCTCGGGCGCACCGGCACAGAAGCCGACGATGGGAGTGCCGCAGCATAAGCTCTCGGCGCAGATCATAGAAAAGGTTTCTCTTTTGCTGAGCAATAGCGTAAGATCGGCCGCGGAATACCATTTGGCAAGCTCGCGGGGATCCTTGAGCTCCCCGATAAAGTGAAGGTTTTCCGAAGGATAGACAGCATCGCTCCTGCCGATCACGATAAATTCTACCGGTTGATCCGCCATGGCCTTTGCCAATCGCAAAAGCCATGCGCCGCCCTTATTTTCATCCTCAAAATAGGGGGTGACGAACAAAACCGCCCGCCTGCCCCGGTCGTGGATCTCCTGTATCCTCTCTACGGCAGCCTCCTGCCGACAAAACACCGTGTCATCGACACCGTTGAGGACCGTGACGATCTCCTTCTCGCTGAGGATGGGCGAGAGCTTTGCCCGTTGGCTTACCCAATCCGAAACGCCGACAAGGCGCAGCCCCTCAAAGCCGTCAAAGGCCGCCTTCATTTTTTGCCAATTCTTCTCCGGAGCACGCGCGTTCCGCGAGGCGATCGCGGCGCGGACGTCGGGACAGCGGCGGCAGCCCGTTTTCCAGCCGTCACAGTCAAAGGCATAGCCACAATTACCGGTATACATAAACTCGGCATGGAGCGTCAGGAGCGTTGGGATCCTGTGCTCCTTCAAATACTCCAAAAGACCGTAGATATCAATGAAATATCCGTTGATGCATTGCAAATGGACAATGTCGGGGCGGATCTTCTCGATGCGGGAGATCGCGCGCCGCAATCCGCACCGCCCCATGCCGTACAAATTGCCCGTCACCCTTGAGGCGAGATTGCGCGCCCTTGAGCCTATCTCGCTTGCTATCTTGTATACGCCCTCGCCCGACGGCTTCTGCCCGCGACCGTAGATCACGTAGGAATCGATCCCAACGCTCCGGTAATACGCGTGCAGATCATTCGTGATCCTGCCTGTGCTGCCCTTTTGGAAGACGCAGTTAATTTGTAGTACCTTCATAAAATTTCTCCGCGTTTTTCATACCGTTTGAAACGTATAACGGGACCATGATCGCAATCATGGTGATGAAAAAGCTGTCCATTGAGGAGTAAAACAGGATCGGAGTCTGGGCCATCATATAGAGGAGTGCGAATGCGATGTAGCCGAGCAAGAGAGCGCCCATCAGCGCATCCCTCCGCAAAACCCCAAAGGCCTTGTAAAGGCCAAAGGCGATAACGAACAGGAAAAAGGCAAACATGCAAACTCCGCCGGTGAGAAGGATCACGAGGTAAGCGTTATGCCCCTCGTAGCGAGATGCCCCTGCATACCCTTGACCAAATAGCTTTTGGATAAGATCCCCCTGCTTGAAGGCCTCGAGCTCTTTCGTGTACATCGAGGCGCGTTCCTCATCCATCACTCCGTCGTTGTTAAACGTCCCCTTCAATACGCTCTTAAAGATGAGATCGTCAAGAAACTCGATATTTACTATGAGTGCAAAGCATACGGCGCTAATGATCAGCAGGTACAGGAAGACCTTTTTGTTGTAGAAAAAGGTCAAAAGGAAAAGCGCGACCAAAAGCCCCAATATCGCCGTCCTCGAATAGGTGGACAAGAGATTGACGAGAAGCAGCGATAACGCCAAGAGGAACCTTGCTGTTCTCACCTTCTTTTTAAGAAACAGCCAAAACAGCGAGATGATAGCGGTGGATAAATAAAGGCCGAATTCGTGGTTGCTGTATAAGAAACTCGCGCACTCGTATCCGTAGCTCCCGCCGCCACCCGAAAAGGTGTGGGAAAAGCTCCTGAAGTTAAAGATCACGTTGTAAACGCTCATGATAGCGGCAACCGTAACGAGCCATGCGCAAAACCTCTCTACCATCCTCGCCTTACAGGGCTCCCGGTAAAGAAGAATAAGGAATATTACGATCTGCATGACCATAAAGACGACCGTGATCACCTGCGAAAGGCCGAACGAGCCGGTATCGAAAAGCAGTGTAATGCACTGCGTTAGTACGAATACGAGTGAATAAAACAGCATCATGCCGCCTTGCGAGAGCTTGTTGTGCCGCAAGCTGTAGAGAATCGTCGGGAAAAGCAAGGTGATCTTGACAAGGGTATCTACAAGACTCCTATTGGCAACAGGCCGTACCGTCTGCCACAGGATAATAGAGATCCAGTAGATAAACATGACCTTGAGTATGTTTTTAGTCTTGCTCTCTGTTGCTTGAATCATGGATACTTCCCTCGAGAATTTCCTTGAAGAGTTTGCCGTTGACTTCCACGCTGTGGTTGGCTTTGGAAAGAGCCAGCGCCCGCTGTCTTTTTCTTTCTCTTTCCGCGCCGTCAAAGAGGGCCTCGGCCAGTGTGTCCTTGATCTTGTCGGCGCTCGCGGCGACAAAAGCCGCCTCGTTCTCGACCATATACGCATAGGTCTCGCTGGTGGCGGGGGCCGCGATAAACGTCGGGATGTGGCTCGCCCCGTAGTCGGCCAGCTTGGTAGAAAAGGCGAATCGCGTATCCCTGCGATAATATTCGTCAAAGCTTTCCACGTGGACCAGCAGGCGGCTGTCCCTTATCACACGGCACACCTCACCGTAAGACACGAAGCCGTGATAACGGAGTCCACGGCATGCCGTAATATCCGCAGCGATCCTCTCGTCGGCAGGGCCGTATACGTCGAGGCAGAGATCGGGGGAAAGCTCCTGCAGGGCCTTGGCCACGCGCATAAGAACCTCATGCCGGCCGCATCCGAGATTCCCCGTATAGGAAATGAGGCCATCCTCGGCAATGCTCTCCGCCGGCTGAAAATCGGTAGAGCCGTAGACGGTTTTGCCCTCTCGGCCGAGGGCGGTGTTATACAGCTCGGTCAAGCCGCCGCAATTATAGACCTCGGTCGAGGAGGCGCGGATCAGCTTCCGAAATTCCCGGCAGAAGGCGCGGTGATAGGCCCGGTAGATAAGCCCGGCACCCATCGTCCTTTTCATGTAGTCGTAATCCTTGAAATAGTAATCCTCGGTGTTGTAGATCACGAGGGGGAGGCGGGACCTCTTCGCCACCCGTCTTGCCAGCCGATGCAAAAACACGTTGTCACCCGCTTGGAGCAGGATGACGCTTGCGCCGTTTTCTCTGGCAAAGGCGAGGAGCTTCCTTGTTACCCACCCCGACGTGTTCCACAAAAGGTCGCGCACGAGCGATTTCAAGGCGGTCTTCTTGCCGTAGCCGCCAACGCCGTGCGATGCTTCTGCCGGCACGGTCTTGGGACGATCCTCCCACAGGGAAACCCTCTTTGAAAACGAGGGGTAGGACCGGATCACGTCACGGTCGGTGATCCTCAGGAATTTGGCTGCGGTCCTCTCACTCGGCACTTCGTTGGCGACGTAAAACTGGAAGATCTGCTCGGGGAGAAAGCCGCCCAGCAGATTGAGCAGGGTGCGCCCGTTCGAATTGTGCCTTGACAGGCAGTTGTTCGAGATGACAAGAATTTTACAAGACATTTAATAGTCCCCGTTTTTATGCTCTTTGACGCCCCGCTTCATTAGCTTATAGGCCTCTTTTGCCGTGAAGAACTCGCGGAACAGGTTTCCCCGTCGGATGCAGTATTGCAGGCAAAGAAGCTTGTAGAAGCGACGGGACAAGAAATAGAAAAACAGTCCCTTATCCTTGAAATATTTCTCGGTATACCCCGTAAACCAAGAGGACGTTTCAAAATTGACGCATCCGATCTTGACGGGGGCGGCGTACACCCGAAGGCCGCTCTTCACGCAATCCATGATAAAGAGCGAATCCTCTCCGCTTGAATATTTGGCACCGCCGCCGAACAGCAGTGAGTAGTAGAGGTTCTTCTCTCTCAGCTTATCGAGGCGGGCGGCGATGCGCGGTGCGCCGTATTTTAAGCAGTTTAATTTTCTCACCCGTTTCCATCTCTTATTGAGATCGGGTGGGATCGTGTCGGGGATCGGTACCACGTTGAAAGTAATGACGTCGGCCCTCGGGTGGGCCTTGAATTGCTCAAGCACCATCTCCCTGTAACCCTCGTCATACACAACGTCGTCATCGGCAAAGAGAACGACGTCCGCCGTGGCGCGCATCAGGAGATTGTTGCGGTTCAGCCCAACGCCCCTCTCCTCAAACGAGTACATCGTGATCTCGCCGTCCTCGGTCTTTAGCGTTTCCTTGGCCGTACGGTCACATTGGTTGCCAATGAGGGCATCCCCCTCGATACGCATTTTCGCAGCAAGGGTGAGGTCGCTCTGGTGCATCGTAACCGCCAGCACCTCCAACGATAGTTCTTTGTCCTTCACTGTAAAATCTCCAGCATTTTTTTGCGCTGTGCTTTAATATTGAACTCCTCCGGGAATTCTCTCGCGGCTCTGTCACCGCCGCAGTCTGCCCGAAGGATGGCTCTTGCCCAATGCTCGGCGCCGCGCTGCAGCGGCAAAAACACCAGGGAGTCCGCAACGCGCAACTCCGGCGACAGACTGTCTGAGCAAAAGCAGGGTAGCCCTGCAGCCTCGGCCTCAAGCGCGGCCATTCCGAAGCCCTCAAAAACCGATGGGAATACGAAGCAATCGAAGGCCGAATAGTATTTTTCGGTTTCCCCCGACGTTCCCGCAAGGATGACCTTGTCGGAAAGACCGAGGCGCTCTGCCTTGTCCTCGATCTCGGGGCGCAGAGCACCGTCACCCACGAGCAGCAGCCGTGCCCCCGGCAACGCCGTGGCACACGCCGAGAACACGTCGAGCAAAAAACCGTGGTTTTTTTCTTCGGCAAAGCGGCCGACGTGCCCGATGACGAACGCACCGTCGGGGATGCCGTGCCTCCCTCGGATCTCGTTCCGACTTTCCCTGTCAAAGGCAAAGCGGGATGCGTCAATGGCGTTTGGAATGATCACCGACGGGCGGTTACCAAAGAGCCATTTCCCGGCCTCTTTGCTACAGGCGAATTTATACTTGGCGTGCCTTTGGCAATATCTCTTGTTGATCCTATGCAAAAATTTCCGCAAAAAGCCCTTCACGGTGGAATTGGCGTGCGCGTGGGCAACGATCCGCGGCACCCTATACTTCACCGCGCAACGCAGAGGAAGGATATTTGCCGCAGACAGCATGTTGACATACACGCAATCGTACGCCGTCCGACGGAACAGCGAGCGAAGGGCACGCATATATCCGAGTGGGTCTTTTTTGAGATGCGGCACGACGTGTACCGCATGGCCGCAGCTCCTTATTCTGTCGGCATACGCGATCTCGTTTTCGTACGTAACGAAATCCACGGTAACGCCCGACGGTAGCTCGTCCGTAAGAAAGTAATTGGCGATATAGTTCTCTATCCCGCCGGGATAGCTCGACATCCCAAACATTAAAATATGCATAAAGTTAGCGTTCCTTAAGCATTTTGGCACAGGCGATCGGAGAGGCAAGGACCGAAAGGACGCCGTTTTTCACAAAGGCAAGCGTGCAGCCTCTGCGCTTTTCGGCAAACGCCAGCACCGCATAGTGCCGCATCCTGATATACCGTCTGTCCTTGCGGCTCATCGTCTTAAAATAGGTCTTCTTGTGGCGGTACAGCCGATGCTCTCCCGCGATCTTCCCTTCCCCGCTCGATAACCCCTCGTCCGATGTATGAACGATCGCGCGAACGTCACAGGCGGCGAGATAGCCGAACCGGCCGCCGCCCTCAATGGCGCGCTGCATCAGATAGAACTCGTCGCCAACGTCGATCGGCGCAAAGCCCCCGATTCTGAGAAGATACTCCTTCCGGAACATCATGGTATCGGTGCCCGTGATATGATGCATAAGATGATAGCCGAACAAGCTTTGGGGGTCGGTGGCCTTGATATAGTGCCGAGTCCTTTTTTCGGCGAGCCGCCCGTCCACGTAGTACAGCGCGAGGTCGGTGACCGAGTAGTCAAGCTCTCCCTCCTGCATGAAGGCCAGCTGGTTTTCTATTTTTTGAGGCAGATACACGTCGTCGTCGTCAAGAAACGTGACGTAGTCGCCCGCGGCGGCTTGGATGCCGCGGTTTCTCGTCCCGGCCGAGCCGAGATTGGTTTCGTTCTTAAGATAGACCGTCCTCCGGTCGGGATACCGCAAAAGGAGATCGTCAACGATGCCGGCAACCCTCGCATTCCAATCGCTGTCGGCATTGTCGTCCACCACGAGGATCTCCACCCGGGGATAGGTCTGCTCCGCCAACGAGAGCAACGCCTGCCTGAGCGTTTCCTCCCTATGATAGGTCGCCACTATAACGCTGACCAAGTCATTCATTTCTACCCTCTCCGGCGCTTGCCGTCATAGCAAGCTCTTGCTCCTTCTCGGTATTTTCTATGTATTCTGCGGCAGCCTGCCTGCCGATCTCGCCGGTGCCGCCCTCGACCACGCCATCGCTCCTGAGAACCGAAAAAATAGTCCCAAAAAAGCACCGGCAGTCCATCGCAAGACCACGGAAGGCACCCGCGTTCAATTTCTCGGCGTATTCGCCGTCAAGCCGGGCCTTCACAGGGATCTCAAGCTCATCACGCCCGTTGATCTGCGCCCATCCCGTAAGACCGGGGGTGATATCGTTGGCACCGTACCGATCGCGCTCGGCCACAAGATCGTCCTGATTCCAAAGAGCGGGGCGGGGACCGATGATCGACATCTGTCCTAAGAATATGTTGAATATCTGCGGGATCTCATCCAGCGAGGTTTTGCGTAGGAATCTGCCTACCCTCGTGATCCATTTCCCGGGATCGGAAAGCTCGTGCGTAGGAGCGTCGTGCGGAGTGTCCACCCGCATGGTGCGGAACTTTAAGATCCGGAAGATTTTTTTGTTTTTGCCGATCCTTCTCTGCTTAAAAAACACCGGCCCGCGGCTGTCGCACTTGATGATGACCGCGAGGAGCAGCATGGGAACGGCGAGAGCTATAATACCCAGAAGGGAGAGTACGATGTCAAACAGTCTTTTGAAAAAATATTTGTACATAATTAACACTCTTTTCTGAATTGTTATAGTATATTTTATATATTATAACATTGAATACGCAAATCGTCAACCCTCAGGAGCCGCCCAATTCCTGTCTTGTATGCGATTTAGATGCGAAATTTGAGGTTTTTGTATCCCCTCTTGAAAAAAATAGTCCTTGTGCTATAATTTTTAGAAAGAAGTCAAGCGTTGGTGGCACGAAGTCGGAGGCCAAGCGGTCTTAGGAAGACAAGAGAAGAACACAACTCCTTGGCACACAGAACGACATGGCTACGATCCGACTTGATTTAGATGCGAAATTTGAGGTTTTTGTATCCCCTCTTGAAAAAAATAGTCCTTGTGCTATAATTTTTAGAAAGAAGTCAAGCGTTGGTGGCA
>JAZQVJ010000237.1:0-6278 GCA_045631785.1 Eubacteriales bacterium | reverse complement strand
GCGAGGGTGGCGCAGTGGGGAAATGGCTATGGCGCGGAGGCCCTCTCCGTCACGCTCTGCGTGCCACCTCTCCCGGAGGGCGAGGCTTTTGGTTGTTGAGGCGCAGGGGGCGGAGAGCGCAATTTTAGCCTGCGACTTGCTCGCGGAGATAAAACGGATGAGAGGCTTTGGATGCGGACGCCGGGAAGCCGTATACGACATACGGCGACCGCGGTTGCGTTCGCAGCCGAAGCTTATCGCCGTTTTAGCCCACGGCAACCAGGCCGACGGTGATGTCATCGCGCCCCTCGCGTGATACCGCCTCCGCAACAATGCGCTCGGCAAGAGCGCCCAGGTCGTCGGCCTTTTCCTCGGCGAGGAGGGCAATGAGCCAGGCGGGATCCTCATTCTCGGGAACAATGCCGTCCGAGAGGAGGACAAGGACGTCCCCCACCTTGGTCTCGACGTGGATGCGCTCGGCATCGGGGGTTTTGAAGAGCCCGATGGGCATGGTGCGAGAGCGAACGCGGAAGATCTCCGCACCGCGCTTGATGTAGGAGGGCGCGGCGCCGCTTTTCAAGAAGGTCGCGTTGCCATACACGAGATCAAGGGCGAGCAGATCCACGGTGGCCGAGCATTCGTCCTCGCGCGTACGCACGAGATTGTTCAGCATGCGGAGCGCCGTCTTGCGGCTGCAGCCCGACGAGAGCATCGCTTCCAGGAATTCGACCGACACGGCGGCCGTACGCGAGGCGGCCTCGCCACTCCCCATCCCGTCCGAGAGGATCGCGTAAAAAATCCCCTCCTCGGTTTCGAAAAAGCGCAGGCGATCTCCCGATGGCTCGTGTGACGTCGAGGGCACCGCCGCCGAGGCAGTGGTCGCTTTGTACCGTCGTTTTGCACGGACAGAGGCCACGGTAACGCCGTCTTTACTCTCGATAATAGGCGGCGTGACGGCGCACCCCAGCACCTCCTCAGCCGCTGAAGGAAGAAGAGGCAGCACGCGCTCAACGTCAGCGCCCCTCTCGCTCCCGACGGCAACGCGCTTGGCGCGCGCCCCGAAGACCGACACGGTCAGTCCGCGCCCGGCATCGCCAAGAGCCGCCAGGAGCCTTTCGGCGGCGGCCACGTCCTCGCTTGCCTCCTCACCGTCCCTTGCGGCAGTGTCGCTCAGCACCTTGGCAAGCATCGCGTAGTCGTGCGAGAGGAATTCGTTGCGGTCGCCCTTGTACCGGCGCAGCCCGAGCGAGGCACATTCCTCACGGATCTCCTCGAGGATCTGCTCGATCCTCGGGCAGCCGCTTCGCAGCTCGGGGGGTAGCTCGCTTGACGAGATCTTCCCCGTAGTCCTGAGCGTATTCGCCAGCGCGTAGACCGAGCGCTCGGCCACGCGCTCGCCCTGCTCCCAGCACCGCACACGGTTCGAGCAGGTGGCGCAGTGCCTTGCGCAAACCTTTTCGCATTCGACAAAGTATTCGGCCGCGGCGGGGCGGCGGCTCTCGTCCGAAAGACGGTAAAACATTGAGGAAAGCGCCGAGAAGGCGGTGCCAAGACGGTGCAAGCGGTTGCTCTCGGCCACAGGGCGCGCGGCCACCTCCTTCACCGCCTCCCTGCGGCGACGGCGCGAAAGCTCGGCCTCGGCGGGATCGACGGCCGAGGGCAGACGGCCAAGGAGAGGGAAGGCGACGAGGATCGTGACGGCACATTCGGGGGCGAAGGCAAGGAAGCCCGAAAGCCCCTCAATGTAGGAGGAAAAGCCAATGGCCGCAAGGCTGCCAGCCAAGAGGGCGACCGATGCGCCGTAAGGAAAGAGCAGGCCCGTCACCACCCCGAGCAGGGCATAGGCCGGCGCGTAGGCGACGGGACCGACAAGCCCCAAAAGAAGCCCCGCAACGCCGGCGCGCGGCGCCCCGAGGCGGCGTGCCGCAAAGAGAGTGATGCCCACCGACGAAAGAGTGGCGAAGGAAAGGCCGAAAAGCGAGATGGGGCGCAGGGCATACACCAGGGAAACGAGCAGAGAGAGCGCCGACAGCTCGACAAGCGGCGTTCTTTGTTTCTCGCCGCTTTCGATCTCCGAAAGCCCCCCGAGGACGTCAGAGGCACCGAGGCGCGCCTCGTATACGGCCGAAAAAAGCAGCGTAAGGAGGGGCGGTGAGAGGATCGCCGCCGAGGCAAAGAAGAGCGCATAGGTCGTGACCCCGAAGGCCAGAAGCTCGTACGCGGCAAGGCCCGTCCCGACGAGGGCGGCAGCCATCACGGAGAGCCCCGTGCGCTCGCCGAACAGCTGCTCGGTCACAGGAAAAAGAACGCGCTTCGGCACGGGGAGCGACAGAAGGACACGCAGGCCGAGAAGCGCCACGTAGGCCAAAAGGAACACGCCGCCCACCGCCCCGAGCGACAACGCGCCAACGGCGGCCCCGAGGGCGGCGGGAACCAGACGGCGGCGGCGCGCCGCAAGCAGGGCGAAGGCGAAGGGGTACATCCCAAAGGCGAGATGCGTGCGAGAGAGGAGGAGCGACACCGCGAAGGTCAGCGCCTCCCCGAGAATTACCGCGCTCCGCCCCTCGCGCCCCTCATAAAACTCGGGAAACAGTGAGGGGAGGAGCCCCGCGCTCGGCTTAGCGGCCTCGGTCCCGTACAAGTTTTTTGCTTCCATATGCCCTATCACTTCCTTTTTTTCGCCAGTATAGCACAGGGAGGGTGCAAGCGATGTCGCAAAAGGAGTGCGAGGCTCCACTTTTTTCGGCCCTTCACCGCGATTTCGGAGGTCAGCGGGCGAGGGGGCGCGAAAAAAGGGGAAAGAAGCGATGCGCCTTGCAAAAAAACCGTGACTGTGATACAATAAAGTCAGCGCCCCCGCATATATATGAATAAATTGCGGAGGTGTCGGTATGCACTCTTTCTCTTTGGCTCCACCGGAGCTTGACGGCCGCCGCGCCGTCCTGCTCTCGGACCTTGAGGCCCTTGTCTTTAACTATCGGTCGATGACATCCTTGCTCGCGGCTCTCGGAGCCTCGCCCATCGCCGTCGTGAAGGCGAACGCCTACGGTCACGGCGCCCTGCCCGTCGCGGGGGCGTTGTACGCCGCAGGAGCGCGCCGCTTTGCCGTCGCCACCTTCGAGGAGGCGCTGGCCCTTTATCCCCGGCTTCCGTCGGCCGAGATCCTCGTTCTCGGCTGGACACCGCCCGAGGCGGCACGCGAGGCCGCCCACGCGGGGATCGCGCTGACCGTGTCCTCGGCGGCGGCTGCGAAAGCGTTTTCTCGCTCCTTGCGCGGAGAGAGGCTGAGTATTCATATCAAGCTGAACAGCGGTATGAACCGCGCGGGCTTTTCTCTCCTCCCCGAGGACTACGAAGCAACGCTCGCGGCCATCACCGCCATAAGCACCTCGCCCTCCCTTCGTATCGCGGGGCTTTATTCGCACCTTGCCGAGGCCGATGGGGGGATGACGCCCCCAACGGCACGGGCCGTTTCGCGCTTTCGCGCGGCGGTCATCGCCCTTACGCGGTGCGGCGTCAAGGCGCCCGCACATCTCTCGGCGACGGCCGGGGTAGCGCTCGGTGGGGCCTTCGGCTTTCCTCTTGCGCGACTTGGGCTCTCGCTTTACGGCTATGCGCCGCGCGGTCTCTCCTTGCCTCCCCTCCGCCCTGTTGGGCGGCTCCTTTCGCGCATCACCGAGGTGCGCTCGCTCCCCGCCGGGGAGAGGGTGGGCTACGGCGGCATCTTCCGTACCCACCGCCGCGAGACGGTGGGGCTTCTCGCCCTCGGCTATGCCGACGGGCTTCCGCGTGCCGCCGCCGAGGGGGGCGGACGTGTCACGGTCGCCGGGCGGAGCGTGCCACTCGTCGGGCGGGTTTCGATGGATACGGCCTCGCTGCTGCTTTCGGGCATCCCCCGTCGCCTCGCCACCTATGCCACGGTCTTCGGCGATACGCCGACCTCACTCTACACTCTTGCCGATGCTGCGGGGACCATCCCCTACGAGATCCTTGCGCGGCTCGGACCACGAATTGACAGGAAGTATATCTATGCTGACGACAACCGGACTTCTGATCCTCTATAAGGACGAGGGCATGACCTCGCAGCGCGCGGTCACACGCGCGCGCCACCTCTTTGGCGCCTCCAAGGCGGGGCATACCGGAACGCTCGATCCGATGGCCACGGGCGTTTTGCCCATTCTCCTTGGGGCGGCGACCGCCGCCTCGGAGTTTATGCTGACGAAGGACAAGCATTACCTCGCCGACCTGCGGCTCGGCCTCACGACCGATACCGAGGACACGACCGGCACCGTCCTTTCGCGCACAGACCGCCCCCTCCCAACACCCGCAGAGGTCGAGGCGGCCGCCCTCTCCTTCCTCGGTGACTACGACCAGATCCCGCCGATGTACAGCGCCTTGAAGCAGGGGGGGCAGAAGCTCTGTGACCTCGCCCGCCGCGGCACCGTCGTTGAGCGCGAGCCACGGCGCGTTGTGATCCACAGCCTCACGGTCACTCCCCTTGCGGGGGGCGACTACCGCCTTGACGTCGTCTGCTCGAAGGGCACCTACATCCGCACGCTCTGCGCCGATATCGGTGCGCGCCTCGGCTGCGGCGGCGTAATGAGCCGCCTTGAGCGCATGGCGGCGGCCGGCTTCACGAAGGCCGATGCCGTTACTCTTTCGTCGCTTGAGGCCATGTCCGAGGAGGAGAGGCGCGCGCATCTTCTCCCTGTCGAAACGCTGTTTGCCTCTCTCCCCGCCGTGCTTCTCCCCCCCTTCTTTGCGCGCCTTGCCCACGCCGGCTGCGAGATCTATCAGCGGAAAATCGCGACCGACTATCCCCTCGGCGCGCGCGTTCGTCTTTGTGATGAAGACGGCTTCTTCTCGCTCGGAGAGGTGCGCGACTTCCCCGACGGGAGCGCCATTAAGCCCATTCGCAAATTCCGCTGATAAGAAAGGTTTTCTTTACAAAATAAGCAAATTTTCGCCACCTGTGCGTAGAAAGGAAGGGCTATGGCCGTTCAGTTCACCGCTGAGCAGACCGCCGCGATCCAAACGCGGGGCCGCACGCTGCTCGTTTCTGCCGCCGCCGGCTCCGGCAAGACCGCCACGCTGACGCGCCGCATCATTGAGGGGATCCTCGACAAGGAGCAGCCGAGGTCTCTCTCAAGGCTTCTTGTCGTTACCTTTACGGTATCGGCCGCGGCCGATATGCGCGAAAAGATCCGAAGGGCGCTTGACGAGGCCCTTGCCGCCGATCCCGAAAATCCGCGGCTCCTGCGCGAGAGCATGCTCCTGCCCTCGGCCGAAATATGCACGATCGACTCGCTTTGCCATCGCATCCTGCGGCAGAACGCCGAGGCGGCCGAGGTGCCGGCCGGCTTCCGCATCCCCGATCCGGCCGAGGCCGATCTTTTGGCGCTCGAAACGATGGAGGCCCTGCTCGCCGAGCTGTACGCCGGCGAGGTTCCCGGCATCGGCGTCGACGAATTCTGCCATCTCTCGGACACCCTGACCTCGGCCAAGGGAGAGGATGCCCTCGCCTCGATCCTCGAGGGGCTCACAGAGGAGCTTGCCACGGATCCGCGCGGACCGCGCGCCCTGCTTGAGGCGCGCGACCGCTACCGGGCGGCCGCCGCGCTCCCCTTCCTTAAGACCGAGTTCGGCGCCGAGGCGATCGCCGCCGTCAACGCCCCCCTTTCCTCCCTGATCGCTCGCGCCGAGGACCTCCTTGACGCACTCGCGGGGGCGACCGAGCCGTCGCTTGACAAGCGCCTTTCTCATCTGGCGCTCCTCACCGACGTTGCGCGCCGCGTGCGTGACGGGCTTTCGTCGGGGGATGCCTCGGTGCTTCCGCTGATGGCCGAGGACTACGGGCAAACGCCCCCCGTGCGCGGCGAGGTATCGCTCGACAACCGCGCCATAACGCCGCTTGCAAAGAGCATCAAGGACACCCTCGGGACGGCGTACGTCACCTATTTCTCGTTGACCGACCGAGAGAATTCCTTGTACCTTTCCGAGCTTGCCTCTCTCTCCGACCTGCTCTATCGCGTTCTCACGGCCTACGAGGAGCGTCTCTCGGCAGAAAAGAAGCGGCGGCGCATCTGCACCTTCTCGGACGTTTCGCGCCATGTGCTTTCACTGCTCTTGAGGGACGGTGAGCCCACCCCCCTCGCGCGGGCGCTCGGCGACCGCTACGACGAGATCTACATTGACGAATTCCAGGACGTCAACGCCCTGCAGTACGCCATTTTCCGCGCGCTGGCACGCGAGGACAACCTCTTTATGGTCGGCGACGTGAAGCAGAGCATCTACGGCTT
>JAZQVJ010000236.1:0-5563 GCA_045631785.1 Eubacteriales bacterium | reverse complement strand
TCATCGCTTGCCCTGTGGCCGCCATCGTACAAAACTTTGCCGAGCTGCTCGGCGAGGGGCAAGAAACCGGTGCCGGGATCGTCCTGCTCGGGACCACGCTCTCGGCCCTTACGATCCCCTTGATGACTCTGCTCTTACCCTTCCTTTGATCAGGTACGCAGCTTTCTTTTACACTTCAATTTCCCGGTGCACGGACATCCGCAATACAACGATAAGGAGAAATCGACGATGGATTTACAACCGGTAAAAAAGAAAAGCAAGAGGATCCTTTGCATTATGCCGCACTATCACTTATTGGGTGACGCCAATAACGTTTGCATGCTGAGGATCTTGGACGAGCTCAAGCAAGAGGGGCATACGGTAGACATTCTCTGCTTTGACACTGCGGGAGAGCCCACCTTGCAGGAGCATAACGGGTATTCGATCATTACGCTGAAAAACGCCTATCAAGGCACCGCCGCAAAATACGGGAAAGCGTGGCAGGAATTGCCCGAATTGATCAAGATGCCCGTCCGCATAGGATGTGCCCTCCGTTCCTTATTTAAGGAAAGATCGAAAAACCCTGCGGCGGATTCGCTGAACTATGCAAAAATCCTCACAAGGATGCGGCCCCGGTACGATACGGTGATCAGCCAATCGGTCCCCTTGATCTCACATACGATCGCAAGAAATCACGCGCGCAAGATCGCCGATGCGTGGTATGCCGTTGTGTGGGATCCCATCGTTTACAACCGTTCACAGCTCGGCACCGTATTGACCGACCGGGAGATCAGAAGCCGCAAGAGAAAGGCCCAACGGATTTTAAATAAGGCCGACCGGGTATTGATGCTTGAAGGCATCGGTGAAGAAAATGCCAGAAACGGATATTTGCCGGAATACCAGAAAAACGGTGTGACAATCTCCTTGCCTACGCTGACCGACACAAGCACTCCGGCCGCCAAGCTGTCGGAGGAGGAAACGCTTATCACCTTTGCCGGCGCGTTTTACGAGGGGATCCGAAGGCCGGACGATATGTTGAAGGTGCTTTCCAAGCTCCCCAAGGGCTACACCCTGCAGCTACTTGGTAAGCGTTGCCGCGACGTCATTGAACGGGAAGCCGGAAAATTCACCGAGTGCAAGCTGATAGACTACGGCATGGTCCCCCACGAGGTATGCATGCAAAAGCTCTCCGAGTCGCATATTTTAGTGAACGTTGGGAACACGATCACCAATCAATTGCCCAGCAAGGTTTTTGAATACATCGGCATGGGAAAGCCCATCATCAATTTCTACTCGGAAAAGGAGGATCCCGGGCTGAAATATTTCAAAAAATATCCTTTATGCTATAATTTCTACACGAAAGAGTACACCGAAGCGGACATAGACATGCTGATCGCGTTTTGTGAAGAGAATAAGGGCAAGCAGCTTTCCTTTGAGGAAGCCACCGAGCATTTAAAGGAATACCTCGCAGAAAATGTATGCAAAAAAGTGATCGACGTTATTCTGTCATAAGTCTGCCCGAAAGCAAAGGGAAAATCCATGAAACCCCAACAAACAAAGGAAAAATTACCATCGTTCCTTGAGCCAACGCGAAAAAATCAAAAAACCTCTCAAAAAAGAGAGGTTTTTTGATTTTGGCCTTGATTTCAGGAAAGAGAAACGATTATATCAAATGCCTCGGCCGGGGTGGCGGCAAGGGCCACGGCGCCGGCGGCCGTCAGCTCCTCGGTACTACCGTACCCCCAGAGGACGCCAAGGGGGAATGCACCGACAAAGCGCGCGCCCTCCATGTCAAAGCGGCGATCCCCGACCATCACGGCCTCGCCGGGCTGTATGCCGAGCCTTTCGAGAGCGTAGGTGAGCAGGTCCTGCTTGTTTCCGCGCGTGCCGTCGAACTCAGCGCCGAAAACCGAGGTGAACCAGCCGTCAAGGCCATGGTATGCGAGGATGCGTTCGGCATAGGGCCAGGGCTTGCCCGTGGCAAGAGCGAGCCGGTAGCCCGCCGCCTTCAGTGAGGTGAGAAGGGCGGTGATGCCGTCATAAACGGTGTTTTCAAAGAGCCCACGGTCGCCGTAATACTCGCGGTAGAGGGTAACGGCCCGGCGCGCAGTCGGCTCGTCAAGCCCCCAAAGGCTGCGAAAGCAATCGTAGAGGGGCGGGCCGATGAAGGCGGAGGGGATCTCTGTGGGAGGAGTGGGGCAGCCGAGCGCTGTGAGGGCATAGGAGGCACCGGCATAGATACCGGGGGCAGAATCGATGAGGGTACCGTCAAGATCGAAAAGGACGGTGTTCGGCATAGGGCTCCTCGCTTTCGCTTTTTTGTCCCTATTCTACCACGGGGGAGGGGGAAAGTCAAGCCGAGCTTCTCCTTGACAAAGCGCACCTCACTATCCTATAATATAAGCATAAAAGTATGAAAGGAGCCGCGCGTATGAAGCTGATCCACACGGCCGATCTGCACCTGGGGGCGCGGAGCACGGCGCATCTTACACCCGAAAAGGCGCGCCTGCGGCGGCGCGAGCTGCTTGAGGGCTTTGGCCGCATTGCCGAGATCGCCGTCAGCGAGGGGGCGGAGGCCGTCCTGATCGCCGGGGATCTCTTTGATACGGCGCATCCCTCGCGCGAGGCGATCGACTACGTGCTCGGCACGGTAAGGCGCACGCCGGGCGTGCAATTTCTGTGTCTCCCCGGCAATCACGACGGCGGTCGCTTCCCCGAGGTGCAGCTCCCCGAAAATCTCACGGTTTTTGGGGCGGAGTGGGGATGCGTGAGCCTTGGCGACGTGGATATTTACGGCATCTCGCCCGAGGGGGCGATCCCCTATGAGGCGCTTGCCGTAAAGAGGGAACGCAAGACCGTCGTGATGCTCCACGGAGAAAAGCGCGACGGCGGAAGAAACGCCGAGGGGGCCGTGCTTCTCTCACGGCTTGCGGGGCGCGGGATCGATTATCTGGCGCTTGGGCATTACCACCGCTTCCAAACGGGGGCGCTGGACGAGCGAGGCGTTTACGCCTACTCCGGCACGCCCTCCCCCCGCGGCTTTGACGAGGCCTTCCCCGGAGGGGTGCTCCTTATTGACACCGAGCAAAGCCCCGTCGAGCCTCGCTTTCTCCCCCTCGGCTCTCGCCCGATCGAGATCCTTGAGGTGACGGTCGGCGAGGAGGATGACGTGCGCGCCTGCGAGGATGCGATCCTGCGTGCCGCGGCGGATATCCCCCCCGAGGCAATGCTGCGCGTGCTTCTTGTCGGTGAGCTCCCCCCCGAGGCCAGGCGCCCCGATACCGTGCTGCTCACACGCGCACTTTCCGGGCGGTTCTTCTTTTTGGAGATAAAGGACAAAACACGTCTTTCTATTGATCCTCGCGACTACGAGGGCGCGCTCTCCTTGAAGGGGGCCTTCCTGCGGAGGGTGCTGGCCTCGGATCTCTGTGAGGAGGATAGGCAGGCTGTGATCGCGGCGGGGCTTGCCGCCCTGCGTGGCGAGGAGGTGGCCGAATGAAGCTGGTTTCCTGCTATATCACCGCCTTTGGCGGCATCAAGGACAGAGAAATCGTTTTCGCTCCCGGAATGACCGAGATCCTTGAGAGGAACGGCGCCGGAAAATCCACGCTGGCGGGCTTTTTGAAGGCGATGCTTTATGGCCTTTCGGGTGCCGGGAAGAAGACTATCGACGAGAACGAGGTCAAGCTGTACACTCCCTTTGAGGGAGGGCGCTTCGGCGGATCGCTCACCTTCCGCGAGGCGGGGAGAGAGTACCGCATCGAGCGATATTTTGAAAAAAAGGACGAGAGCTTGCGTGTCATTGACACGGCCTCCGGTGAGCAGACCTCGGTCTTCGGCCATGAGATCGGGATGGCACTGTTCGGCGTGGATGCCGACTCGTTTATGCGGACGGTCTACGAAACTCCGCGGCATCTCCCGAAGGGAGGCACAGCACCCCTCGGGATCACGGCGAAGCTCAACGACCTTGTCGGCGAGGTGTTTGACCTCGGACAGTTTGCTAAGGCGGATCATATCCTCGATACCGAGCGCACCTCTATCAGGCTGCGGCGCGGAGGCGGCGGCCGTCTTTACGAGGCTGAGGAGAGGCTGAGGTCTCTGTCGGCCGTTATCCGTGAGGCCGAGGATGCTGAGGCTGCCGCCATACGCTCGGAGGAAGCTGCGGCCGAGGCCGCCGCCGAGATCGATAGGCTCCGCCCCCTCTACGAGGAGGCCAAGGCGGCGCTCACTGCCGCCGAGCAATACGCCTCCGAAAAAAGACGGCAGGAGGGGCAGCGCATCGGAGTTGCGGCCAAGCTGGCGCGCGAGGAGCAGAAATGCGTGGAGATCGGCCATCACTTCCCGGCGGGGATGCCGACGGGTAAGGAGATCGCCGCACTCACCGCCAAGGTCGCCGAGCGACGAGCGCTGGAGGTAAGCCTTACCTCTTTGGCGGAGGGCTCACGTCCCCTGCCGAGCGACGAGGAGATCTCTGCCATGCGCTCGGCCCTGCGCGAGCGCGACGAAATGCAAAGTAAGATTTACGAAAATGATCGTGTGCCTGGAGAGGTCGTCAAAAAAAGCGGCTGGTTCTTCCTATGGATCGCGCTCCTTGGCGCGCTCCTTATCAGCGGTGTCGCGATTGCCGTCTTCGCGCTCGCCGTCGGTCTTTCTCTGGCGGCGGCAGCCCTCCTTGGGATGCTTGGCCTTTGGCTTATGGAAGGCAAGCGGCGAGGGGAGGGACAAAGGAGGCTTGCGGCTCTTTCGGAAGAGCGCGCGACCGAGAGGGCGGCGCTCACCGCGCGGCTATCTGCCGCATCGGACGTTATTCTGCACTTTTCGGCCGCGTATGGCCGTGACGGGACCGACGGGGAGGCACTCCTGCTTGCGCTCGGCGAGGAGATCGCCGTTGAGCGCCACCGCCGGGAGGACCGTGCGCGGCTCGAGGCCCGCCGTACCGCACTCGATACCGAGATCGCCGCGGCGCTTTCGGCCTTTTGCGATCTCCCCGAGGATGCCGACGCGGCGCTCTCAAGCATCACCGAGCTTATGACCGAGGCGAGCGCCGCCGCGCGTGCTGCCGAGGAATGGCGGCGCGAGCTTGCCGCCCTGCCCGTGCCCGTGCATGGGGAGAAGGAAAAGGAGGAGCTTCTGTCTCTCCGTCTTGCCTCCGGCACGCTCCTCGCTCAAATCGACAAGCTCACAGAGACCGTGACCACCGCACGGACAAATGCCGAGAACTACCGCCGTGCCGCCTTCGGTCTTGAGGAGGCAAAGGACGAATATACCGCGACCGAGGAAAGGATCGCCACTCTTTCACACAGGGTAAGGATCCTTGACAACGCACGTGCCCTCTTGACCGCCGCCAAGGAGGAGCTTGAGGAGAGACATCTTGCGGGTGTGCGCGAGTCGTTTGCCGATTATCTTTCCATCCTGCCGTCGACAGACGGTCGGACATTAACGGTCGAGCGCGACCTCGGTATCTCGTTCACCGAACGAGGTGAGCGCCACAGCGGCGGCTATCTGAGCGCAGGGATGCAGGCCATGGCCGATATCTGCCTGCGTCTCGCACTTTCCGACCGCCTTTACCCGACCTCGCCGCCGC
>JAZQVJ010000235.1:0-3863 GCA_045631785.1 Eubacteriales bacterium | reverse complement strand
CCCTACCGAGGGTGTTGGGAAAACGATGTGGCCACCAATGAGCGATGCGGCCTCGGCCGTCATCACGCCATGCCCGGCCGTAACGTCAGCACCGAGAGCCGAAAAGGCAAGGACGTGAAGATCCAAAGGACGGGCGCCGATGCGACACCCTCCGGGGATCGCGGCGCGCGTTCTGCCGAAGCGGGCAAGCTCGGCCCCCAGAAGGTAGGAGGAGGCGCGCAGCGATGAAACCGGTCCGTCCGGGGAACGGCAAGGGAGTACGTGGCGCGTGTCGACAAGGACGGTGTGCTCATCCGCAAATATGACGATCGCCCCCATCGCCCTCAGGATCTCAAGCGTGAGAAGAACATCGCGGATCCTCGGTAGATTTTCAATCAGGGAAACGTCGGCGGTCAGGACGGTGGCATAGAGGATCGGCAACGCGGCGTTCTTGAAGCCGGAGATCCCGATCTCCCCGCAAAGACGCGCGCCGCCCTTGATGCAGAGCTTTTTCATACCCATATCCTCCGAGTGTTGATACTGCGTTATTACAGTATACTCGCGAAGATGGGAGATGGTGACGGCTCAATACAAGCGCCGAAAAAGACCGCAAAGGAGGAGGACGGTCTCGTCATAGACGGGGGGATCCAAGGATAGCGAGGCCTCGGCGCCCCCCTCGGCAAAGCGGTCGCCGGCGGAGTATTCACGACGGACGGCATCCGAAAGACCGTCGGAGACCTTCGCCCAGTCGCCGGGAGATACCGTTGAAAGAACCGAGAGGACCCGGCTGAGCATCCCTGTGGCCCCCACATACCGCAGGTAAGGATCCCCCGAATCAACGCAGGCCAGAAAAGCCACAAGGTCTGCCTCGGCCTCCTCGGTATACCCTGAGGCGTGCGCCATCTCATGTGCAAGGGTGAAGGTGCGGGCCGCCCCCTCCGCCTCCTTTGCGAGCGTCACCTCACCAAAGGGAAAGGCGTACAGCCCGAGAAGCTCCATGCGGAGAAAAAGAGAGGTCGCGGTGCGCTTGGGGCAGAGCGCGGTGTTGGGAAGGAAGCCGTAGCGCTTCCCTGCCCGACGATAGGCCGCGCGAATCCCTTCCGAAAGGTCGGTCCCGTCAGGAGGGGGTGCTTCTTCTGCCGTCATCTCGGAAAGCCAAAGAGCGCACGCAGCAAGCTCCTCCGCCGTGGGTGGGGCAAGGTCGAGCGAGAGGCGAGTCGCTAAGGGCGTTTTGTGGTAGCCAACCGAGAATGTCGATGTGTAAAGAAAGAAAAAAGTGAGGATCGGCACAAAAATCACAAGGAGCGCCTGCCGCATCGTACCGCGACTGTGTACCGAACGAAGTGCGAAGAAAAGGATCAAAAGCAAAAGAACAGGCAGAAGCAGGAGAAAAAGCTCCGTGACAGAAAACGGAAGCGCGGCGTTGATCCCGGAAAGCAGAAGGCGCAGACGGGCGCCGAGGAGGCGATCAACGCCATCGGCAAAGCGGGGTGAGCGCTCAACGCCCCATTCAAAGGCAAGGAGGAGGCTGCAGACAAAAAGCAGAACCAAGTAACCCTTGTTTTTCATTTGCATCACGCGATCACCTCCTTTATATTCTTCATTATGCACGAAGAATAGGGGGAATATCGAAAAAAAGAACCGGGAGTTTACTGCTCCCGGCCCATTTTTTACATTGTATTTTCATCGGTACCGATCTTGTTCTTGTGCGGCCAATAAAAGAAAACGATCAAAGCGACAACAAGGATCAGCGAGGCGGCAATGCCGCCCTCGGGACCGAAGGCGCCGCCATTCGTTAAGGTGCGGCCTTCGACGAAGAGCGACAGGAGGACCGAGTGGCTCGGCTCGGTTCCACTCACCGACATTCCGAACAGTGTCCCCTCGGCAAAATTCCAGGCGGCGTGGAGGCCGCAGGCGATAAAGAGATTCCCCGTACGGAAAACGAGAAGCCCGAGAAGAACACCAAAAAGGAAGATATTAAGCCCGGCAATCAGCGAAAATCCGGGGTTTGAGGTGTGCATCAGCGAGAAGAAAAGAGCGCTGAGCAGCACGGCGGAAAGGGGGTGCGTTGCGTTGCAGAGAGAGGGCATGAGGTAGCCGCGATAGAGGAATTCCTCAGCACTCCCTTGGATGAGATAGCCCACAAGGTAAAGCAGGATCATACCGACATTGCCGGTCCCCAACGTTACGGTAACAGCGCCCGTCGCATACAGGATAAGGTACACGCCGCCGAGCATGGTAAGGCCAAAAAGCAGGCCGAAGACAAGCGAGAGCGCGCTCTTGCGCTCAAGGGTGACACCCATCGAGGCGATCGGCCGACGCTCGATGAGGCAGCAATACAGAAGTGAGATTAGGATAACAGCGGCCAACGAAAAGAGTGACAGAAGACGGAAGCCGTCCTCGGCCATAATGACGGCGCTCGCCTTCTCCATTTCGGCAAGGAGAGCCTGCTGATCCACAGACGTTCCCGTAAGGAGCGAAGGATCAATAAGGCTCATCATGCGGACGGTGCTATACAAGGAGACGGGGATGTTGGCGACCATCTCGGCCACCGTCATGACGAGGAAAAAGATAAGGAGCTGTGCCGCCATCCGCGGGCGCAATCGCGCTCGCCTTGCCCCCTCAACGAGGGGATTGTTCTTCAAAAAATCAAGCATAATACTTTATGACACCGCGGGGGCGCCCGCCTTCCGTTTTTTGTATATCCGAAGGATCAGTGTAGTGAAAAGCCACGTAAGTCCAACAGCCGTAAGGTATCCAGAAAAATCAATGAGGACATCGGTAAGGGATGCTCCGCGATCGGTGAGGAGCTGCAAAAGCTCGTCACACGCGCCCACCGAAAGCCCAAAAAGAAGCTGGAGGGCCGTGCGGACGGAGGTGTGGCGGCCAAAAAGGAATAGCTCCCCTTCAAGGCCGAGGATGGCAAACTCGATAAAATGCGCGATCTTACGCATAAACCGATCGACAAGCGAGCCGAGAAAGGAGGTGGGCCCGCCCACAAGCGGAATGATAACCTCCTCAACAGCATCGCTGGTTTCGAGCGAGGCCGATGGCGACAGTGTGGATTGCTGCCAAATGAAGCCGACAGTAGCCGCCGCAAGAAGAAGCCAAACAAAGCGAAGATCCTGCGATCTATTCATAGTTCCCCTCCGTTCCATATACTATATTACCACAGATCTTTATAACTTTCAATGCCGCCGACGTGAATTCACTCCTTATTTACAAATATATCACAGATAGCCGTGCTTTCTTTTTTTGCGGCGCGCCTTGACACATCATGCGTTTTCTGTTATAATTCACATGGTACCGAGGTGTGGCGCAATTGGTAGCGCGCTTGCTTTGGGAGCAAGACATCGACTCCCTTCACCGCAAAAATCAAAAACGCCGAAAATCCTTGTAAATACTGACTTTTTCGGCACTCTGCTCTCTCGCAAAATCCTCAATAAAAGCGGTTTGACCACATGTTTGACCACTTGCAAAAATAAATCGTTTGAGATATAATTAAATACATCGGGGCGTGGCGCAGTTGATAGCGCGGGTGGTTTGGGACCAACAGGCCGCAGGTTTGAGTCCTGTCGCTCCGACCAAAAATCGGTTTGAGCATACTGCTCAAACTGATTTTCTTTATGTTTTCTTTTCAAAATCAACAATCATACCCTCTGGGAATACCTTTGGAAAATTTGAATCCAAGCCAGAGTTTGTCTGTCTCTCGAGCAACACTCTATATCCCTGATCAATTGAAGCATTATGGTCGTTTGCCACGTTCTTGGAAACGATTTTGAGGCAGGCTTGGTAGACCTCGTTTGCCTCATCGCAGAGGATGAGCTTCTCGTCATCGTCGGCATCCTTCATGGCAGTTTGCATCGCCGTGATCTTGGTGTGAG
>JAZQVJ010000234.1:0-7160 GCA_045631785.1 Eubacteriales bacterium | reverse complement strand
CTCCGCGCCCGCGGTTGCCGCCGTATTCGGAGAGCGAGGAAAGAAGCGCCTCGCGGACCGCCGGGGGCTTCGGGTAGGTGGTGGCGGCGTTGTCAAGGTATATCATAGTACGAAAAGCGATATTCGATCCCGAGGCGCTGCAGCTCCTGAACGGCGGCAGGGAGGTCCCCCTCGCGCACGTCGATCGCATACACGCACCCCCCCGAATCCTCTGCCTCGGCCTTGGTCAGTCGGGCGCGGATCCCCCGGCGCGAGAGTGCGTGCCTCGCCTTCTGCGCGTAGGTTACCGAACCGATCACGATCCGTCGGCTCATAGCATCATCTCCTTTCAGTAGCAGTATATGCGGCGCCATTCGGTTGGGCATTTCAGGACAAGAAAAATAAAAAGACCTATGGACAAACGCCGTCATCTGTGGTATACTATATTGAATTATTGTTGATTAAGGAGTTCGCCGATGCGGGTGACCAACCTCTATCCCGGGTCCTATGCCTCAAACTGCTATCTTGCAGAGAGTGACGGCGAGGCTGTGATCATCGATCCCTCGATCCCCGTCGCCGATGCGCTCCGCCGCCTCGGTGTGCTTCCGAGGATCACCGCGATCGTCTTGACGCATGGCCACTTTGACCATACGCTTGCGCTCTCCGAGTGGAGGCACCATACGGGGGCGCCGCTTGCTATCCACCCTGCCGATGCGCCGATGCTCGCCGATGCCGACCTGAGCTGTTACCGCCCATTCCTCGGCACGGATGTCACCTTCGCCCCTCCCGAACGGCTTATCGACGAGGGAGATACGGTTGCCGTCGGCAAGGAGAACCTGACCGTGCTTTCGGTTCCGGGGCATACCCCGGGCTCGATCGCCCTCCTCGGTGAGGGGCTTCTCTTTACGGGGCACACCCTCTTTTCCGGGCGCGGCTATGGCCGCACCGATCTTCCGGGGGGTGACGGACGGGCGCTTGTTGCCTCGCTCCGCCGTTTGCTTTCGCTCCCCGTCAGCTGCCGTATCCTGCCCGGGCACGGCAGGGCCACTGACGTTGCGACGGCCAAAGCATTACTTTCAAATCTTATGTGAGGATAAAACTATGGAAGAGATCAAATCGAACTTTATACACGAGATCATTGACGGTGATCTTCGGAAGGATCCCGAGCTGAAGATCCACACCCGCTTCCCCCCCGAGCCGAACGGCTATCTCCATATCGGGAGCGCCAAGGCGATCTGGATCAACGCCAATACCGCCAAGAAGTACGGCGGCCTTTTCAACCTTCGCTACGACGATACCAACCCCGCGAAGGAGGATAACGAATACGTCGAGTCGATCTACCGTGACCTTACCTGGCTTGGCTGTCAGCCGACGGGCGGCGTCTTTTATGGCTCGGACTACTTTGACAAGTGCTACGAGTTTGCCGTCCGCCTGATCCGCGAGGGGAAGGCCTATGTCTGCGACCTCTCGCCCGATGAGATGCGCGAGTACCGCGGTACCCTCACCGAGCCCGGCAAGAACAGCCCGTGGCGCGATCGATCGGTCGAGGAGAACCTCGATCTTTTTGAGCGTATGAAGAACGGTGAGTTCCCCGATGGGGCAAAGACGCTCCGCGCCAAGATCGACATGTCCTCTCCGAATATGAACCTGCGCGATCCCGCGATCTACCGCATCGTTCATACCGATCACCACCGTCAGGGGAACAAGTGGTGCATCTATCCCCTTTATGACTATGCCCATCCGATCCAGGATGCCCTTGAGGGGATCACGCACTCGCTTTGCTCGATCGAGTTTGAGAACCACCGCCCGCTTTACGACTGGGTGGTCGATAACATCGGCTTTGAGAGGAAGCCGCATCAGTACGAGTTTGCCCGCTTGAACGTCACCCATACCGTGATGAGCAAGCGTTACCTCCGCCAGCTGGTCGAGACCGGCCTTGTTGACGGCTGGGACGATCCCCGGATGCCTACCCTCTGCGGTCTTCGCCGCCGCGGCTACACCCCCTCGGCCATCTTTGATTTCGTCGAGCGCGCCGGTGTTGCGAAGGCGTACAGCGTCGTCGATCACGAGCTTCTTGAGCATTGCATCCGTGAGGAGCTGAACGAAACGGCCCCGCGCCGCATCGCCATCCTCCGTCCTGTCCGTGTCGTGATCACGAACTATCCTGAGGATACCACCGAGTATTTTGAGCTCCCGAACCATCCGCAGCATCCCGAGCTTGGCACACGGAAGCTTCCCTTTACCCGTGAGCTGTATATCGATGCCGACGATTTTGCCGAGGTGCCGCCGCCCAAGTTCTTCCGTATGAAGCCGGGCGGGGAGGTGCGCCTGATGGGTGCCTATATCGTCCGTTGTGATGAGGTCCTGCACGACGATGACGGCAACGTCACCGAGATCCGTTGCACCGCCGATCTTGAAACGGGGAACGGTATGCCGCTTGACGGCCGCAAGGTCAAGGGCACGATCCAGTGGCTCTCGGCCACATCCGCCACCGATGTGACGGTGATGCTCTATGAGCATCTGTTCACGATTGAGAATACCACCGATATCCCCGAGGGTAAGGGGTACGGTGACTATCTCAACACCGATTCGGTCACGCGCCTTGATGGCTGCAAGGTTGAGGCCGCGCTTGCCGATGCCGCCCCCGAGGATAAGTTCCAGTTCGTCAGAACCGGTTACTTTGTCAAGGACACGAAATACGAAAACACCTTCAACCGCATTGTCGGTCTGAAGGATAGCTACAAAGCATAAGCAAGAGCTCCGCCGTTTGCGGCGGAGCTTTCTTCAAAAAGCTTATGAAATCATCCTCCGTCCTTCACCGACTCGCCGCCCTCCTTTACGTTCCGCGGTGCGGTGCATGCGGAGTGCGCCTCTCTCCCGGCGGCGGCGCCCTCTGCAAGATCTGCCAAGCCGCCTATGAGCTGCAGCTGATCAAGCGCTGTGCCTATTGCGGCCGCCCGTTTTCGGAATGTCTTTGCACAAACGCCGCCCTTTCCCGCGCCGGCATCCACGAGGTCGTGAAGTTCTTTGAATACCGCCGCGGCGAGGGCGACCTGCCTGCCAACCGCCTGCTCTTTCTCTTGAAGCGCAAGGCCCCTCGTCCTGTCGTTGACTTCTTTGCTGATGCCCTTGCCGATCGCCTCGACCGCCTTCTCCCCAAGGAACGCGGCAGCCTTCTTGTCACGTGGGCGCCGCGCTCGAAAAAAGCTCGCCGCCGCTACGGCTTCGACCATATGGAGCTTGTCGCCCGTGCGGTCGCCGGGCGCTTATCGCTCCCCGTGGCTCCGCTTCTTTTGCGCACCGAGGGCAGGGAGCAGAAGAAGCTTTCGGGGCAGGACGCGCGCTTTCGCAACATGAAGGATGCCTATGCCCCCACCTTCTCGGAGGAGCTGTCGGGGCGCGAGATCCTTCTTCTTGACGATATTACGACCAGCGGCGCTACCCTCACCGCCGCCGTCCGCGCCCTCCGCCGCGGCGGTGTAAGGAAATGCCGCATAGCCGTCCTCGGCTGCACGCTGCTACATAAGTAAAAGGATCCGCACATCCTCACGGATGCGCGGATCTCTTTATCGATAGGTCCTCGGCAAGCGCCGCTTATGCTCGCTTCCTTTGTGGTAACGCTCAATGATCGCGCGGTCATGCTCCGAGACCGGGCGCCCCTCCATATAATCGGCCACCGCCGCATAGGTCACGCCCATGTCACCTTCGTCGGTCTGCCCCTCGTAAAGCCCTGCTGAGGGGGCCTTTTTAATGATGCTTTCGGGCGCTTTAAGGTAGGAGAGAAGCCCATAGACCTCGTCCACCGTGAGATCGGCGATCGGGTTGAAGTCCGAGCCTCCGTCGCCAAACTTCGTGAAGTACCCCATAAAGATCTCGCACCGATTTCCCGTTCCTGCCACCAGCCGGTTCTCGGCGGCGGCAATGGCGTACAGCGTTGTCATACGGAGACGCGGAGGAATATTGGTCAACGCCTGCTTGTTCGGCTCGGTCACGCCGTCAAGCGATGCAAGGAGGGCTTGGCGCACGGGCGTCAGATCCACTGTCCTCTGCTCAATGCCGAAATGCTCGGCCGCCGCCAATGCATCGTCACGGTCGGAGCCGTAATTGCGATCCGAGGAGCAGGGCAGGATCACCCCCACCGTGTTCTCGCATGCTAATTTGCAGAGCGCACCGACCAGCGTGCAGTCCTTGCCGCCGCTGTTTCCGTAAATAATGCCGTCGGCATGTGCCTCGGCAAGAAGAGTCTTGATAAATGCCACGCGTTCGCGGATCTCGATCTCGGGGTCCCTCATAGCACCCTCCTGTGTTTTTTCTTTATTATATCAAGAGAAGCCGGAAAATTCAAGCCCTCTGCAATAAAAAGAAACGGCTCCCTGGAGCCGTTTCTTTTATCATTCCTTGTGATGCTTGTCGAGGGCCGCGAGCTTATGATGACGGCGGTTCTTGACAGCCTCGGGGATCTCGTGGATATCGCCGGCACGCGTCAAGGCCCATTTGGTCATAAGAGGACCTGCGATCTCGTAAATGAGGATCGCAAAGAGCGTGATGCTGTAAATCATTTCCCCCGCCGTTCCAAGCTCCTTCTCGGCGATCGTGGACATACCGAGTGCAACACCTGCCTGCGGGAAGAGGGTAATTCCAAGGTACTTCTGAATGCTTGCCGAGCACTTTGTGACCTTGGCGCTGAGGAAAGCCCCAAAGTATTTACCGATGCAGCGGAAGACGATATAGACAATACCGATAATGACGATGGCGGGTTCTCCAAAAACCTCAAAGTCAAGGTGAGCGCCGCTGACAACAAAGAAAAGGGCAAACAGCGGAGAGGTCCACTTGTCGCTGGCCGTCATCATATCCTCGGAGAGAGGACAAATGTTGCAGAAGACCGTCCCAAGCATCATGCATACGAGAAGGGAAGAAAGACCGATATGCACAGAGCCGATGTGGAGATCGGCATTGGTGATCGCCGAGGAAAGTGCCGCACCAAGCGCCACGATGGCGATGGTCATATTGAGGCGGTTGGTGTTTGAGTTAAAGGCGCGCTCGGCTTGCGTCAGTACCCATCCAAGGAAGGCACCGAGAAGGAGCGACAGCACGATCTCAAGGATCGGAGCGACGAGGATCGCAACGATACTAAGCTCGCCGAGAGTCATCGCCTTTGCCACGCCGAAGGAGATGGCGAACACCACAAGCCCCACCGCATCGTCAAGCGCAACGATGGGGAGGAGGAGCTGGGTGAGGGGCCCCTTTGCCTTGAATTGGCGAACCACCATCAGTGTGGCGGCGGGGGCGGTCGCAGTAGCGATCGCACCGAGCGTCAGGAGCTGGGCGTAGGAGAGCTTGTCGGGCGCGATCAGGTGGACTACCACAAGGGCAAGATCGACCACGAGGGTAGCGGTCAACGCCTGGAATACACCGATGACGGTGGCCTGCTTCCCGATCTTCTTAAGATCGGTGAGGCGGAATTCGCGCCCGATCGAGGAGGCGATAAAGCCGAGCGCGATCTCGGAGATGATGCCAAGGCTCTCCACCTCATCCAACGAGTTGAAGCCAAGCCCGGGAACCCCGAAGGAACCGAGGCAGAAGGGGCCGATGAGAACCCCCGCAATGAGGTACGCGGTGACAGCGGGGAGCTTGATGGGCTTAAATATTCTCGTCATGAGCAGCCCCGCCAAAAGGGCAATGGAGATTGAAAGCAAAATGTTCATAAAACCGTCCGCAAACTTAAAAAAGCATTAGAATCGGTTCTATTATACACCCATTTGCTTTTTTGTCAAGTGCCCTTCCGAAATCTCCGAATTATTCTTCATTAAAAACCGTTTCAATGCGCTTTTCGGCGCCGGGCGGCGAGTAGATCCAGCGGTCCATATGCGGGGTTCTCAAAGGATCCACGAAGTATTCATGCCCCCTCCGCTTTACCTCGGAATGGGGGTCAATGATGATCAGCTTGATCTTCATCTTCTCGGGGAGGATGCTTTTGATGTAGACGGCCGCCGTATCTCCGACAAGCACCCCGGCCTTGGATTCGGCAAGTCCCGCAAGGTTCGGCAAAAGCTCGACGAAAATACCGTAGCTTTCAATGCTTCGTACCGTCCCGACCACCGTTTCTCCCGGGGTAAAACGCTCGGCATTCTCGAGGAAGGTGCCAAGCAGCTCGCGGTGCGTGACGTAAATGCGCCCCGTGTCGTCAATACGCCGCACGACGGCATGGATCCGATCTCCCACCTCAAAACGATCGGAGGGATGCGTGATGCGTGACACCGAAATGCAGTCGATCGAGAGCAGAGAAACGATGCCGCACCCGATATCCACAAAAGCGCCGAAGGGCTCCATATGTGTCACCCTCGCAGGGATGATATCCCCGGGGATCAGCGTGTCAATGTAGCTTGCCATGCATTCGGCCTGGGCGGCCCGCCGCGAGAGGATCGCCACCGCCCTTCCCGCATTGTTTTTTGTGAAGCCCACCACCTTAAAGGCAACAGGCTTTCCAACCCGCGTCAGGACGGCGATATCCTTGATCTCGCCCCCGTTTCTTAAGTATTGCACCTCCTCGCGGAGCATGATGCCGGGGCATTCCCCAAGATCGAAGTGCAGTGTCATTGAGGCATCGCAAACACGGGCAACGGCCTCCAGTATGGTCTGCTTTTCAAGCGCACGCTCCAGCCCCTCGAGCGAGGCAACGGCTTCGCAGTTCTCTTTGGTTGTGATCAAAGTGCCTTCCGGCGCATAACGGTTCATAGACGACCTCTTTCCTTTTTGTCTTTTGCTATTATTCTATGAACCGCGCTGCCGAAATAGACCGCCAAAACCCCTTGAAAAAAGGACAGAAACCATGAGGCTTCTGTCCTTTTTTCGCTTTTCTTACTTGCCGAGCGTGCCGGCCGAGCCGAGCACGTTGACGATCTTGTGCATGACGGTTTTCTTGACCTCGGCGCGCGCCACCGAAAGGTAGGTGCGAGGGTCAAAGACGTCGGGCTGCTCGCTCATCACGCGGCGGATACCGGCGGTCATAGCAAGGCGGATATCCGAGTCGATGTTGATCTTGCAGACCGCCACCTTGGCGGCCTCACGGGCCTGCGACTCGGGAATACCGACGGCATCGGGCATTTTGCCGCCGAGCGAGTTGATCTCGTCAACATAATTCTGGGGAACCGAGGAGGCGCCGTGCAGAACGATCGGGAAGG
>JAZQVJ010000233.1:0-4001 GCA_045631785.1 Eubacteriales bacterium | reverse complement strand
TTCTCTTGTCTGCCTAAGACCGCTTGGCCTCCGACTTCGACCGTGCCGCCGAGCGACATGATGATAAAGGTCCGGAGCCCCGCTGCGTGCCGCTTACCCGAGCGCTCGCAGCCGAGGATGGCGGACAGAAGAAGCGAAAGACCTATGCGGAGAAAGATGGCGCCGACCGTCAGCTCGGCTGCCCATTCTCCAAGGATCTTGGCAATAGGATCGTACATTACAGTTCTCCTTTTTCTTTTTATAAACGGCGCCACGGCCCGCGGAGGCGCGGCATCATAGCGGCCGCCTCACGCTGTTCAAGGGCGGCATCGGTGAAGGCATCCTCATCGCTGATCGGAGGAGGCTGGCGCTTCGGCAATTCTTCACGGATGGTACGGATACGCTCACAAAGCATGCTCACCTCGTCCTCACCCTTTGCCAAGGGGACCAGCTCCTCAAGGCTCTGCGTATACGAGCCTGAGAGATAGAGAGCAAACTTCGCAGACACGGGGCCGACGATCTCGTAAAGGATGCCGGCCGCAACGACCACGGTCTCAAGCGTGGCTCCCATCTCGCCGCCAAGCGCACGGGCGCCGAGGACGGCAAGGCCGATGGCTACACTGGCCTGTGGGATCTCGGCCATACCGAGGTAGTTGCGTATGCGCTTCTCCTTCCCTACGGCAAGGCACCCAAGGTAGGCACCGCCGACCTTGCCAACGGTGCGGACGAGGACGTAGACGATGCTGACAACGATCAAGGGATAGGCGATGAAGCTACCGCCACTCGCAAAGAGCGAATTGAGGCGGAAGCCAATGCCGCTGCGAACGAAGAAGAGGAGCAGGATCGGCGGACTGAAATAGGAAACCTGCAAAAACAGCTTTTCGTCTCCGCCAAGATTTACGTACACAGCCCCGATCATCATGCACCCCAAAAGGGGCGACACGTCAATGACCGAGCAGAAGCCGCAGAAGAGAAAGAGGAGCGCGACAACGATGATAAGACGGTTGTCACTGGAGCGCCCCTCGGGAATGAGGAGGCGCAAAAGCAGGCCAAAGGCACCGCCGACAACAACAGCAACGAGGTTGCGGACGACCGGCATCGCCACCGTCCCAAAGGAGAGGGCGCCGCCGCCAAGGGCGGCGACCGCGACCGAGATCGCAACGCTGTACGAGAGGAGGCTGACGACGTTATCGAGCGCCATCACCTGCAAAAGAGTATCCACGAAATCTCCGCGCGCCCCGGTCTGCCGGATGGTCATGACCGTGGAGGTGGGCGCCGTAGCCGAGGCAAGGGCCGCCAGCACCAGAGAGAAGGAAAGATCGAGCCCGAGGAGGAGATAGGTCACGAGGAAGACGAGGAGCGAGGAAAGCAAGGTCTCGGAGAGCGTGACAACCACCGTGCGCCATCCGTTTTTACGGAGTGCCTCGACCTTGAAGAATTCACCGACGCCAAAGGCGATAAAGGCGAGAGCAATATCGGAAAGGAAGGACATCCCGTCCACCACCTCACCGGGGACGAGGTCGAATACGTAAGGACCGAGCAGGATACCTACGGCGAGATACGCCGTCACGCTCGGCAGGCGCAGGCGCTTGGTGATGCGCGTCATCGCGAAGCCGAAAAAGAGCATCAGGGCAACCGAAAGAATGACGGGGGCAACAGGTGAATTCTTACCTATTTCCGCATAAAATTCGTCCAGCACGCGCGCACCTCCCCTCATACTTTAATAAATAATATGTCTATCATACTACAAAATGCCAAGCTTGTCAATCCTACACGAAAATTTTTCTTCGTATCCTCGCTTTGGCTTCAACGAAGTGGCGGAGGGCGGGGCTTGCATTTTCCCGACGGGTGTGATATACTTAAAAAAGCACTATCAAAGGAGGGCGGCGCATGCAGCTTCAGGAATCGGGCCAGATGTATCTTGAGACCATTCTTATCCTCACAGAGAGAAGCGATTTCGTGCGCGCCGTGGATATCTGTGAGCATATGGGCTACTCCAAGCCCTCGGTGAGCCGTGCCGTCGGCGTTTTGCGCGAGGGGGGCTTCATCACGGTGGGGCGGGACGGAGCCATTGCCCTCACCGCGTCGGGGCGCGAGGTCGCCGAAAAGATCTACGGGCGTCACGCGGTGCTTACGCGCTTCCTCATTTCGCTCGGTGTCGATCCCGACGTGGCCGACGAGGACGCGTGCAAGATCGAGCACCACATCAGTGATGCCTCGGTCGAGGCCATCCGCCGACACGCCGAGGAGCATGAGCGTTCCTGACGCGACGTAGCACAAAGAGCATCCCCGGGCGCACGAATACCGCCCGGGGATGCTCTTTTATAATGTTTTGTTTACATTTTTGCAGATTATGCCGCCGACGTATTAGAAATCGCTGCGGATCTTGTCAATCGCGCTCTTTTCCAGCCGCGAGACCTGCGCCTGGCTGATGCCGATCTCCTCGGCGATCTCCATCTGTGTCCTGCCGCCGAAGAAGCGGCGCGTGATGATAAGCCTCTCACGCTCGCCAAGGCGACTGAGCGCCTCGCGAAGCGAGATATCCTCGATCCACCCCTCCTCGGAGGTCTCGAGGTCACGGAGCTGATCAATGACGTACACGGCATCGTCGCCGTCGCTGTACACCGATTCGTAAAGCGACACCGGCTGGGCGATCGCCTCCATGGCGCGGCCGACCGCCATGCGGTCTTCCCCCAGGATCCTGGCGATCTCCTCGGTGCTTGGCTCACGGTTCTCACGCCGCAAAATGTCCTCGCGCACGCCGAGCGAGCGATAGGCAAGATCGCGCATCGAACGGCTGACGCGGATCGGGTTATTGTCGCGCAGATACCGCCGCACTTCGCCAATGATCATCGGAACGGCGTAGGTCGAGAATTTCACGTCAAGCTCGGTGTTGAAATTGTCAATGGCCTTGATAAGCCCGACGCAGCCCACCTGAAACAGATCGTCAAAGTTCTCTCTCCGCGAGGAGAAGCGTTGTATGATCGAAAGGACAAGACGAAGATTGCCAACGATGAGCCGCTCGCGGGCGCTTTTGTCCCCCGCGTGTGCGGCGACAAGGAGGGTGCGCTTTTCCTCATCGCCGAGGCTCGGCAATTCGGAGGTGTTCACCCCACAGATCTCCACCTTATGGTTATACAAGACCTCGGTACCGCCTTTTCAAGTTACTGCCATGAGTATTGCCTCGGGGGCTTTCGAGTTATGCGGTAAGGGGAGAGGGAATTTTTCCCGGCCGAGGGTGAAAAGCAGTTGACAGAAGCACGGGGCTTGGTGTATAATACTATGTTGTATATATTATCAATGTAATAGGAGGATCCACCGTGAACTTTAAGATCTCGCTTGCGGGTGACCTTGGCAGCGGCAAAAGCACTGTATCCAAGATCCTCATCGCGCGCACGGGTGCCGAGTATTACTCGACGGGGATGATCTGCCGCCGCGCGGCCGCCGAGCACGGCATGAGCATTGACGAATTCAACCGTTATATGGAAACTCACCCCGAGGTCGACAAGATGATCGACGACGGTCTCCGGGCCCTCTCGGACGATCCGCGCTCACTCGTGATCGACTCGCGGATGGCCTTTCACTTCGTCCGCCCGACCTTCCGCGTGTATCTGACGACCGACGCGATGACGAGCGCACAACGGATTCTTGCAGATAAGCGGGCGGGTGAGAGCTTTGGCTCGGTGGAGGAAACGGCGCGCCGCGTGGCGCTCCGCCGCGAGAGCGAAAACCTCCGCTATTACGAGAAATACGGCGTTCACATCATGGATATGTCGAACTACGACCTCGTGCTTGACACGACCGCCATCTCTCCCGAGATGGTGAGCGATTACATCCTTGATTCGCTGAAGGCGTGGCAGGAGGATCCCTCCCGCCGCTTCTGCTACCTCGACTTCCGCCGCTACTATACCGCCGAGGATCCCTCGGAGGTCGATGTCATCGGTCTTGCGCGCGGTATGGAGCTTGACGGCACCGAGCCGCCTATGCCCACCGTCCGTGAGAAGGAGGGGCGCTACTATCTT
>JAZQVJ010000232.1:0-4261 GCA_045631785.1 Eubacteriales bacterium | reverse complement strand
TCTCAACGGATTCCTTCGCACCTTTCAGTGCTCGAAATTCTGTTGTCCAATTTTCAAAGACCGATGCCCGTCCGACTCATCTCCTGTGTCAGACAGCTTTTCTATTATACCCCCTCCACACCCTTTTGTCAACCCCTTTTTTAAACTTTTTTCAAGTTTTTTTCAAGGTTTTTTCGGGGTGCGGGGGCTCCCTCCCGTTTCGCGGGGGAGTTTCAGTATATCACCCCGCCTCCCCTTTGTCAAGAGGTGTTCGGAAAGTTCACGGAATTTTATAGTTTTTGCCGCGCTATGGGAGCTTTTCGGACTTTTTTCGACGGCGCTCTCGACAGCCGCTGCCTCGCCGACGGCGAGCGTGTGCCGGCAGGGGGCGAACGGAATAACAAAAAGGAGCACGGCTTCGTACTCCTTTTTACGGTTATTCCGCCTCGATAAGACGAAGAAAGAGGCGCTTGTTTGCCTCGTACAGATCCTCCTCGGCCGAGAAGGGACGGCGGCGCATGCAAAGCACCGTGTCGTCGGGAAGGATGCTAAGGGGCCCCTCGGCGGCGATCGGAAGATCGGCAAGGCGGACACCGTAGGCGACACCGTCGGTGCCAACGAGGACTCCCGCCGCAGGAAGGGTGGCTGTGATCTCGGAAAGGGGCAGGAGCCCGCCGGCCTTGGCCTCCTCCTCATATAGCTCAACGCCGAGGAAGCAGAGGGTGGCCTCAAGATCCTGTTGAAATGCCTTTTTATCGTTGTAAGACAGCTCCTTCGCGTGGGGGCGCGCATCGCTCAGCACCAGTGTATTGATCTCTTCCTCGGTATAGATGGTATATTTCTGCATGGCGACGATGATCTTTTCATCACCGTTGCGGTCATCGGTGTACCCCTCCAGAAAGTCCTCGATGTCACGCATCTGCGAGGGGGTAGGCGCGGGGGCGCCCGCGACCATCACAAAGGCATCGTTGCCGCGCCCGTTGGCCGCGCACTGTGTAAAGCAGACAGTGATCGCAACGAGGAAAAACAAGCCGAAAAGGAAGGGCCACTTGTAGTGATACCAGAAATTCTCGAGCTTGGTAAGAAGGGGCGAGGTCAGCTTGACGTCCCCCGACAGCTTTTGCTCGTTTCTTTCCTCGGGCATGGAGGACTCCTTTCTTGGGATCATGGAGTGGGCAGGAGAAGGCAAAGGGCCCTCTCCGTCGCGTTCCGCGACACCTCCCCCACAGGGGGAGGCAAGCAGAGCGCAATTTACGCCAAAGAGGGGCCTCGCGGAGATAACATTGATGCTATGTGCCGTTTCGGGGGACTGGGAAGCCGTACAAGACGTACGGCGACCATGGTTGTCCTCCGAAAGGGTGCAGAGCGCCATTTTAGCCCGCGAGGAGGTCTCGCGGAGATAACATTGATGCATCGGTTTGTCGCGGCGGTGTGCCGAAGGCGTAGTTGTCTACGTCGAGGCAGACTTGCCGCCGCGGCGAAGCGAGGCGCCATTTTAGCCCGCGAGAGGTCGTTTACGCCTGCGCCTCCGGCTTCATCGTCGGGAACAGGAGCACATCCCGGATCGATGCACTGTCCGTCAGAAGCATGACAAGACGGTCAATGCCGAAGCCGAGGCCGCCCGTGGGAGGCATGCCGTACTCAAGGGCGGTGACATAGTCGTAGTCGACCTCGGCGCGGCTCTCGGGCTCCTCCTTGAGCTTCTCGGCGACCTGGTACTCAAAGCGCCCCTTCTGGTCGATGGGATCGTTCAGCTCCGAGAAGGCGTTGCCGTACTCGGTGGCATTGATGAAATACTCAAAGCGCTCGGTGAACAGGGGGTTCTCAGGCTTGCGCTTGGCAAGCGGGCTGTTCTCAACAGGGTAATCGTAAATAAAGGTGGGCTGGATGAGCTTCTCCTCGACGTAGGCATCGAAGAACTCAAGCAGCACGCGGCCGCGAGTCGCATCGGCGGCAACCTCGACATGGTGGGCCTTGGCGGCGGCGCGGGCCTCCTCGTCGGTCGCCCAGTCGTTGTAATCGACGCCGGCATACTTCTTGACCGCCTCGACCATTGTGAGGCGCTCCCAATGGCCCATGTCGATCTCCTTGCCCTGGTAGGTAATGACAAGACCGCCCGTGACCTCAACGGCCAGCAGCTTGTAAAGCTCCTCGACGAGATCCATCATGCCCTTGTAATCGGTAAAGGCCTGATAGAGCTCGACCGTCGTGAACTCGGGGTTGTGCTTCGGATCCATGCCCCCGTTGCGGAAGATGCGGCCGACCTCGTGACCGCGGTGCATGCCGCCGAGGATCAGGCGCTTCAGGTACAGCTCGGTCTCGATACGGAGGTACATATCCATATCGAGGGTGTTGTGGTGAGTGATGAAGGGGCGCGCGGCGGCACCGATCTCAAGGGGAACGAGAATGGGGGTATCGACCTCAAGGAAGCCCTTCCCGTCAAGGTAAGAACGGATAAGGCGGAGGATCTGCGAGCGCTTCAGGAAGGTGTCACGCACCTCGGGGTTGACGATCAGGTCAACGTAGCGCTGGCGGTAGCGGAGGTCGGTGTTGGTGAGGCCGTGGAACTTCTCGGGCAGGGGGAGGAGGGACTTTGCAAGAAGCGTCATGCTCTTGACATGCACCGACACCTCGCCCGTACGGGTACGGAAAACAAAGCCCTCAATGCCGAGGATGTCACCGATATCGTACTTCTTAAAGGCGGCGTACGCCTCCTCGCCGAGATCGTCACGCGTGACGTAGCACTGGATGCGGCCACGCGAGTCGGCAAGATGGAGGAAGGAGGCCTTGCCCATCACACGGCGGCTCATCATACGGCCCCCGAGCGACACGGTCTTGCCCTCGTAAGCATCAAAATCGGCAAGGATCTCGTCGGAATAGGCGGTCACGTCATACTTCGTGAGAGCAAAGGGGTCCTGCCCTGCCGCCTGCATAGCGGCGAGCTTCTCGCGGCGAACGACGAGCTCGCTCGACTGCGATTCGGTCACGTTGTTGTCCTGCATGGTGGGCTCCTTATCTTCTGATCTCGCGGATCTCGAGGTGGATCTCGTTGCCGTCCGGCAGCTCGACCGCAACCGAGGCGCCCACACCCTTACCGATGAGGGCGGCGCCGATCGGCGACTGATCCGAGATCTTCCCCGCGAAGGGATCGGCCTCGTAGGAGCCGACGATGTGGTACTCGGTCTCCTTGCCGCGCTCGGCGGTAAAGACCTTGACGAAGGAACCGATGCCGACGAGCGACGCATCGGCCGCGCTCTCCTCAACGACAACGGCGTTCTTGATCATATCCTGCAGCTCTTCCTTGCGGTAGGCGAGCTTGCGCTGCTCTTCCTTCGCCTCGGTGTATTCGCTGTTTTCCGAAAGGTCACCGAAGGAGCGCGCGGTGGAGATATCCTTTTTGTTTTTCTCGATCTCCTCCTCAAGCCTCTTCATCTCAAGGAGCAGGGCATCGTAGCCCGCTTGCGTATAGGTTCTTTCTTTCGTCATGGTGCTTCTCCTTATTTATTGTCCGTTTGCCGAGGTGATCAGCGCGACTGCGGCCTGCAGCTGAGCATCCTCGTCATACGTCAGTTGATACAGATTCTTCTTGGCTGCCGCCTCCGAGAGCGAGACGGACACGTCGGGCGTGATGCCCACGCCGTCATAGTTCGCCGATGTCGGCGGATCGTAGCTGAATACGGTCAGAGCGATCGCCGAGCCATCGTCCGAGATATAGAAGGAGGTCTGGCCGACGCCCTTGCCGTAGGTCCTCTCGCCAAGGACGGTCGCAACGCCGTAATCCTTCAGCGACGAGGTGAAAAGCTCGCCCGCCGAGGCGGTGTTGCCGTTGCAAAGGACCACCATCGGTGCCCCGATGGCGTGGCCGTCATAATACTGACGGCTCTTGCCGTCCATATAGCTGACCGAGAGATCGAAGATCGAATCGATCGTCGTGTCACTCCGATCGTCCTTGTAATTGAGATGGACGATATCACCGTCCGCAAGGATATACTCAAGGATGGCAACGACCGAGGTCAGGGTGCCGCCGGGGTTATTGCGAACGTCGAAGATATACGAAGCAGCGCCCGCCTCCGCAAGGGTGCGGTGGGCGGCGACAAACTGCTCGTAGGTGCGCTCGTCAAACGAGGTCAGGCGGATATAGCCGACGTTGCCCTCGAGCATCTTATGCTCGACCGTGATCTCGGTGACCTTGCGGCGCGTGACGGTGAAGGTGATACGCTCGCCGCCGCGCTCGATGGTCAGGGTGACGGTCGTCCCCACCTCGCCGCGGATGCGGTTGATG
>JAZQVJ010000231.1:0-12676 GCA_045631785.1 Eubacteriales bacterium | reverse complement strand
CTTGTCTTCCTAAGACCGCTTGGCCTCCGACTTCTCGCGGCCACCGTCCTCGGCGGCAGGGAGGAATTCATCGGTCAGGGTGGCACCGCCGATCTCGGCGGAATTCTTCTTGAGGATGGAGAGGATCGCATCGCTCCCCGTGATGCCGAGCGCGATATGGTCGGTCACCTGGAAGCCGCTTTCCTTACGCATCGTCTGGATCTTGCTGATCAGCTCGCGCACGGTGCCCTCCTCAAGCAGCGCCTCGGTAAGGCGCGTGTCAAGCACCACGGTCACGCCGCGGTCAGAGGCCGACTCAAAGCCCTCGGCCTTCACCATGTCGATGAGCAGATCCTCCTCGGCGAGGCGGATGACCTCGCCCGCGTTCTCAAGGGTAATGGCACCCTCGGCCTTCAGCGTATCGTAGGCGGCGTTCCCGTCAAGGGCGGCGAGGGCCGTCTTGATGAAGCCGAGATGCTTGCCGTACTTCGGCCCGACGGTACGCAGCTGCGGGCGGAAGGTGTAGGTCGTGAAGTCGCGCACCGAATCGGTGAAGCGGACCTCCTTGACGTTCAGCTCGTCGCGGATGATCTCGAGGTAGCTCTCCCCGAGCGCCTCGCCCCCCTCGACGAACATAGTGGCAAGCGGCTGGCGGTTCTTCACCGCGGCCGAGGCACGCGCCGCGCGCCCAAGCGTCACGATAGAAAGAACGGCATCCATATCCTTTTCGAGCTTCTTGTCAACAAAACTTGTCACAACCTCGGGGAAGTCGCAAAGATGCACGCTCTCGGGGGCCGCGGCGTCCTGCGTGGCGACGAGGTTGCGGTACATATCCTCAGCGAGGAAGGGCAGCATCGGGGCGGCGATCTTCGCGAGGGTGACGAGCGAGGTGTAGAGCGTCATGTAGGCGGCGATCTTGTCGGCCTCCATCCCCTTCGCCCAGAAGCGCTCGCGCGAGCGACGGACGTACCAGTTCGAGAGGTCGTTCACAAGCTCCTGGAGGGCGCGCGCCGTTTCGGGGATCTCGTAATTGCCAAGGCGGCGGTCGACCTCGCCGACCGTCGAATAGAGGCGCGAGAGGATCCAACGGTCCATCGCGGTGAGGGTGCAATCGGAGAGCCTGTATTTTGTGGCATCGAAGCCGTCGATGTTGGCGTACAGCACGTAGAAGGCGTAGGTGTTAAAGAGCGTGCCCATCATCTTGTTCCGCCCCTCAAGCACGGCCCCCTCGTGATACTTGTTCGGGAGCCAGGGGGCGCTGTTCGAGTAGAAGTACCAGCGGATGGCGGCGGCACCGTACTTCGACAGCTCCTCCATCGGATCGGCGGCGTTGCCCTTGGACTTCGACATCTTCTGCCCGTCCTTATCGAGGACGTGGCCCAGCACGATGACGTTCTTGTAGGGCGCCTTATTGAAGATGAGAGTGGAGATCGCCATCAGCGAATAGAACCAGCCGCGCGTTTGGTCGATGGCCTCACTGATGAAGTCGGCAGGGAAGTTCGCCTCAAAGATATCCTTGTTTTCAAAGGGATAATGCCACTGGGCAAAGGGCATCGCGCCCGAATCGAACCAGCAGTCAATGACCTCGGGGGTGCGGCGCATGTCCTTGCCGCACACGGGGCAGGGGATCACCACCTCGTCGATGTAGGGGCGGTGCAGCTCGACGTTCGGGGGGCAATCCTTGGCGAGCGAGCGCAGCTCCTCGCGTGAGCCGACCGAATGCAGGTGGCCGCACTCACAGGTCCAGATGTTGAGGGGGGTACCCCAGTAGCGGTTGCGCGAGAGCCCCCAATCCTGCACGTTCTTCAGCCAATCGCCGAAGCGCCCCTCGCCGATGTTCGCGGGGATCCAGTTGACGGTGGCGTTGTTGCGGATGAGGTCGTCACGCACCTCGCTCATCTTGATGAACCAGGTGTCCTGCGCGTAATAGATCAGGGGGGTGTTGCAGCGCCAGCAGAAGGGATACTCATGCTCGAATTTCGGCGCCGAGAAGAGAAGGCCGCGCTGATCGAGATCGGCAAGGATCACAGAGTCGGCATCCTTGACGAAGCTGCCGGCGGCGGGGGCGCCGTCCTTCATGTTGCCCTTGGCATCCACCATCTGGATGAAGGGCAGGTCGTAGCGGCGGCCGATGCGCGAGTCATCGTCACCGAAGGCGGGCGCAATGTGGACGATACCCGTACCGTCCGACATCGAAACGTAGCTGTCCGAGAGGACGAAATGCGCGCGCTTGCCCTGCGCCTTGGCGATCCCGTCGGCACAGGCGTAGAGGGGCTCGTAGCTTTTGCCGACGAGCGATTCGCCGACCATCTCCTCAAGGATCTCGTAGGCGGAGGTGCCGTCCTCCGAAAGCGGGCCCAGCACGGTGTCGAGCAGGGGCTTGGCCATATAGTAGACAAGGCCGTCCGCCGCCCTTACGCGACAGTAGGTATCGGTCGGGCTCACGCAGAGCGCGGTGTTCGAGGGCAGTGTCCAGGGCGTCGTCGTCCAGGCGAGGAAGTAGGCATCCTCATCGGTCGCGCGGAAGCGCACGACGGCCGAGCGCTCCTTGACCGTCTTATACCCCTGGGCTACCTCGTGCGAGGACAGCGGGGTACCGCAGCGCGGGCAGTAGGGCACGCACTTGAAGCCCTTGTAGAGCAGGCCGCGGTCAAAGATCTGGCGGAGCGCCCACCACTCGGACTCGATGTAATCGTCGTGATAGGTGACGTAGGGATCGTCCATATCGGCCCAGAAGCCGACAATACCCGAGAATTCCTCCCACATGCCCTTGTACTTCCACACGCTCTCCTTGCACTCGTCAATGAAGGGTGCAATGCCGTACTGCTCGATCTGCTCCTTGCCGTCAAGGCCGAGCTTCTTCTCGACCTCAAGCTCAACGGGGAGGCCGTGGGTATCCCAGCCCGCCTTGCGGAGGATATGGGCCCCCTTCATCGCACGGTAGCGCGGGATCATATCCTTGATAACGCGCGTTAGGACGTGGCCGATGTGCGGCTTGCCGTTGGCGGTCGGAGGGCCGTCGTAGAAGGTATAGTTTTCCCCCTCTTTTCTGCCCTCAATGCTTTTCCTGAAGATGTCGTGCTCCCGCCAGAAGGCGAGCACCTCGCGCTCACGCTCGACAAAGTTTACGTTCGTCGGCACCTTGTTATACATGAAAGACCTCCTTAACGCCGAGGCGTTTTGTATTATCACAACATATAATTATATAGCAAGCAAAGGCAAATTGCAAGCCCCTTTTCCCGCTTCGAGAAAAAATAAAAGAAAGCGTCGGCTGCTGTGCGCTTTTCCCCAAACCCCTTGTCAGGCCGCCCGATGTATGGTATAATAAAAAAGCAAAAACCTAAGGTTTCAAGGAGAAGCTCTATGCCAAACAGATCCACCGCTGCAAAGAAGTCCGTTCTTTTAATCGCCGTTGCGGCCGTTTTGCTGGTCGCCGTCGTTGCGGCCACCCTCCTTTTCCTCTTCAGCCCCAAGGGGCGGGCAAGGCCCGTGGAGCTCAAGGGGCTTGAGGAATATACGATCGTTTATAAGACCGGCATCGGGAGCGAGATCTTCCGCGCCATCCGCAGCCTGATGCAAAGGATCGAGGACGTTTCGGGTGTTACGCTGGATTACGGTGAGGACTATACGAGGGCGGGCGAGAGCGTCCCGACCGATACCAAGGAGATCCTCATCGGTGACACCAACCGTGAGGAGAGCGCGAGCTACAACCTCGACATCAACGACTTCGGCATCTGGTACGAGAACGGCCGTCTTGTCATTCGCGGCGGCTCGGATGAGGCCCTCATCCGAGCCATTGAGTATTTCACCGAGGAGTACGTCACCGAGGAGGGCGTGATGCGCCCTCGCAGCCGCGTGCTCTCGCTTGAGGAGTACCCCTACGGCGAAATGCTGCTCAACGGCGTCGATATCTACGAATACACCATCGTCCGCGATGCGAGGAGCGAGGCCATTGCCACCATCCTGCGCGATGCGATCGCCGAGGCGACGGGAGCCTGCCTCAAGATCGTCGGCCATCGCGCCGAGGTGACGAACGGCTGCGAGATCCTTGTCGGCAGCTTCTCCTCGGAGGAGCGCCAATCGCCCGAGGTGGCCGACGGCACGTGGACCATCGCGACGAGTGGTACGCGCGTTTACCTGACGGGCGCCGGCGAGGACGGCTCTTATGACGCCGTGCTTGCCTTCTGCGCGGAGCTTGGCGGCTCGGGCCGCAGCCTGAAGCTTGATTACGGAACGCCGGCCGTCGGCAAGGTTGATCCTACCGTTCTCTTTTCCCTGAATCTCCCCGATAGCCTCCCCTCGTTGGAGAGCGAGGTCGGTCTTACCATGACGACCGACAACGTCCTTGCCCGCTTCCTTGCGACCAAGGCCGAGCTGCCCGACGAGGTTTCGACGGTGGAGCGTGTGAGCCTTGACGATTACCCCGCCTCGCTTCGCCGCCAGATCTTCGTATCGCCGACGGGTGACGACGGGGCCGAGGGCACGAAGGAGGCCCCCCTCGCTACCCTTGAGGAGGCGCTCCTGCGTATGGAGAACCGCGCGGGCGGTGTCATCTGGATGATGGGCGGCCACTACTACACCGACAAGGAGATCGCCGTCAAGCGCGAGCACAGCGGTCTGCGCCTCTCTCCCCTCTTTATCAAGGCGTGGGAGGACGAGGAGGTGGTCCTCTCGTCGAACCGCGGTCTTTCCAGCGAATACGAGCTTTGGAGGCCGATCTCCGCCAACGCCAATTCCGATGTCTATGACCGCTTCCCCGTGTATGCGCGCGGTCATATCATCTACACCACGCTCGAGGAGCAGGGGGTGGATGTCAGCGCCTTTTCCGAGATCGGCACGAAGGGCCCGCCGAGCCTTTACGTGGGCGGCGAGCTGTATACCCTCGCCCGCTACCCGAACAGCAACGAGCCCCTCGACCTTCTGTATTTTACCGAAACCTACGACACGGGTACCGTCACGCAGCGCGACGGCTCGAATCTCTATTGGGGCTGGTACGAGCGCGCTCAGCAGTGGAGATTTGATCCCCTGGCGAACGTCGGCTGGGAGATCCGTATTCCCGACGATCCGATGGTCGAGGAGATCCTTTCCTGGGTAAACACGGGGGATATCTGGTTCTACGGCTCGGTCTTTGAGGGCTGGGAGCACGGCTACTTCAACCTCGCGCTCACCGATGCGGACGAGATCGCGGGCGGCGGCCAGAATTGGTCGCATCCGAGCCCCGACGATCCCTCGGTCCCCCTGCTTGGCAAGCTGAAGGACGACGGCGGCTATGCCTTGAAGTCGATGAGATACAGCCCCCACGGCTGTAAGCATTCGACCAACTCGCCCGCCGGGCGCAACACCTTCTATCTCTTTAACGCCGTCGAGGCGCTGGATGCCCCCGGCGAATGGTTCCTCGACCGTGACACCGGTGTTCTTTACCTCTATCCGACCGATGCCGAGGAGTTCCATGGCTCTGCCGTGGAGGTGTCGGGCACCAAGGAATTTACCGTCCTCTCTCTTACGAAGGCCGAGAACGTCGTGCTTGACGGTCTGACGGTCGACGGCTCGATGAGCAGCGGTATCTATATTTCGGATTCGCACGGCGTCGTGGCACAGGACATTACCGTCCGCAATACGCGTTCCGCCAACCTCGTCGTAGCGGGGCAGACGACCGACACCGCCGTGATCTATTCGGATTTCTCGGCGTCCTCAAGCATGCTGGTCAGCTTGGCCCTCTCAAGCTCGACGCAGAAGCTCACGCCAACGAACGTCATCGTGCAGAACTGCGTCTTCCACGATCCGAAGCCCACCGTTCAGATCGCGGTGTCGCTCGGCGGCTGCCGCACGGTCGTATCGCACAACTATTTCCACAACACCACCCTGCAGACGGTGAGCGCCAGCGAGTGCATCATTGAATATAACCGCTTTGAGGGCGGCAGCGCCGACGTGACCGACGGCGGCATGATATATATGACAGGGCCGTCCTCGCGAGGAAACCACATCCGCTACAACCTGCTGCACATGTTCCGCGCCACGCACAACGCCGTGTACAACGACGGCATGAGCAGCGGCAACTACGCCTACGGCAACGTGATCTCCTTCCTCGGCTCGCAGTCCAACCTCAATAACGGCTGGTACTCCTCGACGGGTGTTGGAAACGTCTGCTACGGCAACGTGATGGTGCTTCGCAATCCCCAACAGGTGAGAGAGGCCGGCTCCTCGGCCGGCAACGAGGGGGATGTCGTCCTGCACGGAGATCAAAACGACCAGGTCAATCAGTCCGGGCTCTTCTACTATCATTTCGGTGAGCAGTACAGCAGCGGCACTGCAGGGCTCTACTATTTCGTCGATATGAACGGCAATCCCATCACGAGAGACAGTGGCTCTCAGCTGGCCGCCGCGCAGTCGCTCGCCGGCCACTGGTGGGTGGGCCAAAAGACCGGTGAGGTGGAGCTGTATTACGAAACCTCCTCGGCCGAGGCCTGGGCCCTTCGCGATCCCGTCTATATGAACCACCTTCTCGGTACGCAGCTGATCCTCGACGCCTACGCCGATACCGCCGCGCTCCCGGAGGGCGAGCAGTACCATCCGCGCTACTTCTACGTGCCGTGGTACCTCTCGGGCAAGACCTACACGGCCACCGTGCCGGCGGGCACTGAGATCCTGATCCCCGCCTACCAGTACAAGGGCACGGACGGCAAACTCGTGGACGTCCCCGCCGAAACGCGCGTTGTGGACGACACGGGCAGGATCACCCTCACCTACGAGGAGATCGCGGCGATGGAGCGCTTCCGCCGCCAGCCCTCGGTGTCGGTCATCGAGAACAATGTTCTTCTCGGCGGCCGTGCCACGTATGGCCTGGACGGGCGCTACACCACGACGTCGGATCCCTCAATGATCATCACGAACAGCGCCGCCACGTATTTCGGCTATAACGAAACCGCCAGCATCAAGGATAACTACTTCAATTACCTGCCCGACGAGGTGCTGGAGGATCCCAAGGCCTACGAATACCTCATCAAGGACAGCGCCCGCGAGGCCATTCAGGCAGTCCTCTCCGAGGACGGCTATGCCTGCGCCGACAGGCTGAAGGATTGGGACAGCGGCGTGACCTATTCCTACGATTACTCGATCTGGTGGTAACGCCGGGAAAAAGAGATGCTTTTGCATCTCTTTTTTCTTTTCCCCCCTTTCCCGTCGCTCCCTCGGTTCCCTCTCTGCGAGAGGGAATGTTAACAAAATGTGAACAAGACCGAGAAGGGGTTGACGGCAGGGGAGAATTGCTTTATAGTGGAAGCATGGGATTTTCCCATAAAGTAAGGAAAAATCAGGAGAGAAACGATGAAAGATACGTCTTCCCCGAGCCTTTTTGAATTGAATTTACCCGAGGGCTTGCCCTCGCTCCGCGGCAGGGTGCCGCTGACCATGTCGGCCGAGGCCTTTGAGGCGCGCTTCCTCGCAACGCGTGCCGAGCTTCCCGAGGAGGTCACGGTGCTTCCGCTTTTTGATACCAACGCCTACAAGGAGAGCCTTGCGACCGAGATCTTCGTGGCGCCGGACGGCAACGATGCCGCCGCCGGCACCGAGCAGGCACCCGTGGCCACGCTGAAGGAGGCCCTCGCCCGCGTTGCCGGCAAGGGCGGTGCCACGATCACCATGCGCGGCGGTCTGTATTCCTTCCGCGAGGCGGCACGCCTCTCGGCCGAGCATAGCGGCACGGGGGAAAAGCCCCTGATCGTGCGCGCTTATCCGGGGGAAACCCCCATTCTCACCGCCAACAAGGCGATCTCCTCGCGCCGCGAGGTCTGGGCGCACGTTGATCCCGCGACCGATCCCGTCGCCGCCCGCATCCCCAAGGAGGCACAGGCCAGGGTGCTTGTGACCGACATCGCGGCCCACGGTCTTGTGGCCGACGATATGGCCGAGATCACGATCCACGGCGCTCCCCGCCTCTTTGTGGACGGCGAGGAATACGTCCTTGCCCGTTACCCCAACAAGGCGGCGACGGTTCACGAGCTTCTGTATTTTACAAAGGCCCTCGATACGGGTACCGTCACCCAGCGTGACGGCTCGGACCTCTATTGGACCTGGGCCGACCGTGCCGACCGCGACTTCGGCGGTGACCGCTTCCATACCGTCGGCTGGCAGTTCCGCCTGCCGAACGCCAAGGATAACCTCGAGAACGCGCAGGGCTCGGTCCGTCCCGATCCCGAGGCCGAGGAGAGGTCGCAGTTCCTCCTCTCCTGGGTGAACACCGGCAACGTCTGGTTCTTCGGCTCGATCTTTGAGGGCTGGGAGCATGGCTATCACCGCCTGGCCGCCGTTGCCGAGGGGCGTGACTGGTCGCACTACGCCGAGGGCGATACCGAAAAGAAGACGCCGCTGCTCGGTGCCTTTGAGCCGAACCCCGAGGGCCCCTATACCTATGAGGGAGAGAAGGGCTATTTCTCGCTGAAGTCCACGAGCTTCGGCATTCACGGCTGCAAGCATTCGACCAACTCGCCCGCCGGCCGCAATACCTACTTCCTCTTCAACGCCATCGAGGCGCTTGACGAGCCGGGCGAATGGTTCTACGATGAGGACACCGGCAAGCTCTATATCATCCCGAGGGACGAGGAGAGCTTCTACGGTGCCGCCGTCAGCTATTCGGGCAAGGCCGAGATCACGCCCGTTGTGGCGAACGGTCTCTCGCACGCCATCCTTGACGGGCTGACGCTTGACGGCTCGAATGACGGTGGCCTCCTCCTCTCGGGCTGCTACGACGTCGTTATCCAGCGCCTTGTCGCCCGCAATACCAAAATGCCCTGCCTTTCGATCGCCTCCTGCCGGCACACGGCGGTGATCCACTCCGACTTCTCGGCGGCCTACGAGAGCATGGTGGTGGTCGCGAGCAAGGAACAGGGGCAGTCGCTCACCCCCTCGGATAACCTTGTGCAGAACTGCTTCTTCCACAACGCAAAGCCCACCTTCCAGTACGCGGTCGCCCTCGGCGACTGCCGCGCCGTCATCTCGCACAACTACTTCCGCAACTGCTGCATGTCGGCCTCGAACGCGTGGGAGTGCATCACCGAATACAACCGCTTTGACGGCGGCAATGAGGACGTCGTGGACGGCGGTATGTACTACGCCGCCGGTGAAGGCGGGCGCAACAACCACATCCGCTACAATCTCTTCCATATGTTCAACGAAACCCACCAGGCCGTTTATAACGACGGCATGTGCTCGGGCATCTACACCTACGGCAACATCGTTTCAACACTGGGCTCGAAGGCCAACGGCCACAGCGGATGGTATTCCTCGTCCGGCATGGGGAACGTCTGCTTTGGCAACCTCATGATCTTCCGCGATCCTTGGGAGGTCATCTCCGCCGAGTCTGTGGCCGGCGACGAGGATGACAAGGTGTCGGTCGGCATTGGCGACAGAATCAGCCAGTCGGCCCTCTTCTACTTCTTCGCGGGGAAGGAGCATGCCGCCGCCAACAACCGCGCCTACCGCTACGTGGCCGAGGGGAGAGAGGAATCTCTTGCCATGGATTACGCCCCCGAAACACGCGAGTTCTTGATGACGCAGTCGCTCGCCGGCCATTGGTGGGAGGGCTGCAAGGAGAGAGAGCTGAACCGCTATCTCGTCGAGGAGGGGCACGCGGCGCGCTGTGAGCGCGATCCCGCCTACGTCAACCACCTCTACGGGACGAGGCTCGTTCTTGACGCGCTCGCAAATTCCGATTATCTCATCAAGTATTTCTATCTCCCCGCAAGGTGGACGGGCAAGACCTTCACCTCGTCGGCCGCCCCCGCGGGTACCGAGCTTCTCATTCCCGAGTACACCTACCTCGCTGACGATTATAGCCCCGTGACCGTGCCGACGCACACCGTGACGGTGCCGGAAAGCGGTGAGGTCACCCTTGCCTACGAGGAGATCGGCGCGATGGAGCGCCTGCGCCGTGCCCCGGCCTTCTGCGTGATCAAGAATAATGTCTTCCTCGGCGGCACGCCCCTGATGGACGAGGCGCGCAAGAACCGCGTCGGCGACACCGACGTTTATGCGACGGTCATCGACAGCAACCGCTTCCTGGGCTACTTTGACGAGAGCGCGCAGGAGTGGAAACGGCGCTCGACCGAAGGTTACTTTGAAAGCACGCTCGAGGCCAACAACCTCTTCCGCTTTGACTTCGGGGATATTGTGACCGATGCACGCGGCTTTGATTATACCGTCCGTGAGGATGCGCGCGCTGAGATCGTCGCCACCCTTGAGCCCACCGAGGCCGAGCGTGTCCTTGCCCTCGACCAGACCAAGGCGGGACCGACGTATGGGTTTGATTACGCCGCCCTCGGCCCCGTCCAATCTCGCAGGTAAATTCCGCGCTCTGCCGCGGAGATGAACACAACCATGCTCGCTGTACCCCCGTACAGCTTCGCAGTGTCCATCTCCACGACATAGCATCAAAATTTCTCCGCGAGATACTCTCACAGGTGAATTTTGCGCTCTGCCAAAAGCCCTCTCCGTCATTTTCCTTTGAAAATGACACCTCCCCCGGAGGGGGAGGCTATTATGATCAGATCCATCGCAGGCGAGGCCTCGCCTTAGTCAACGTCGTCGATCTAATCAAAGCCTCCCCCTGCGGGGGAGGTGGCACGCACATGCGTGACGGAGAGGGCTTTCTCCACCGCCTCGGAGGACGACCGTGATCGCCGCCGCTGCAGAGTAATTTCAAAAACAAAAAGACCGCTTCGGCGGTCTTTTTTTGTTTTTGGTAACAGAAGCTGCAAGGCAGAGTCTGTTACGGATCGGAGATGCCCAGCACCACAATTCCCGCGAAGGCCACAAGGATCGCAACGTAATGCCAGAGCGAGAGCTTTTCCTTGAGGAAGATGCGCGAGAGCAGGACCGACATCGCGCAGTAGGACGAGATGATGGCAGCCGAGAAGGCCACGTGCTCGGTATCGGCGAGGGCGTAGACGTAGGCCAGCTGCCCTGCCGTTTCGCAGGCGGCGGCGGCAAGCTTCGGTGCCTCGTGACGGACGAGATGGCGCTTGGCGGTGGTGCCGTCCTCGGCCAGCACCTCGGAGGAGGGCAGGAGAGGCTGCTTCTTGATGAGGAAGACGTAGACGGCGGCAAACACACCCATCGCAAGGAAGGTCAGCTCATAGCAGACGTTGGCGGTGTCCTCGGCCAAGGCGGGGAGGAAATCGAGGAAGGTCCCGGTCGGCTCCTCGCGCAGGATAAAGGCATCAATAAAGGTGCCGAGCGCGTCGAGCAGGCAGTAGAGAAGCGGCAGGAGCAGAGCCAGGAAGGAGCGCGAGTACTTGATGCCCTCGGCGCGGCGGATGTCCTTGGCCTCGTCGCTCTCGCGCCATTCCACAACGCCGAGCGAAACAACGCCAACGGCAATGCAGGCAACGCCCACCCAGCCGAGCGCCGTCGGCAGCTCCTGCAGGAAGATGATGCAGAGGATGGCCGCTACCGCGCCCGAGCCGTTGCAGATCGGCGAGGACACCGACAGCTCAATGTACCGGAGGCCAACGTAGCCAAGCACCATCGAGCCGATGTAGAGCGCCGAGGCCGGCAGGTAGGCAAGAATATCCGAGAAGGTGACCGAAACGCCGTTCGCCGTGACCTCAAAGAGGGCGTGGAGCCCCATCACGGCGCCGACCGCCATCACCATTTTCCAGTGCGAATACTTGTCCCTGGGATGCGAGCCGAGCTTGGAGAAGAAGTCTGAGCCACTCCAGAACAGGAAGGCTGTCAGCGAAAGAATGAACCACATAGTAACACCTCTTGTAAATAAAACTTTTCAAAATCAGGGTTTCGGGAGAGTGGCGAGGCCACGGTCGACGAGCTTTTGGAGCGAGAGCAGAACGCCGAGCTTGGCGTTATAGAAGGTAAGCCCGCCTTGGAAGTAGACGGCGTAGGGTGGGCGGATCGGTCCGTCGGCCGACAGCTCGATCGACGAGCCCTGGATGAAGGCGCCCGCCGCCATGATGACCTCGGAGTCGAAGCCCGGCATCGCCCACGGGATGGCGGTGACGTAGCTGTCAACGGGAGCTGCGCCCTGGATGCCGGCGCAGAAGGCGACCATCCCCTCGGCGCTCCCGAGCGACACGGCCTGGATGATGTCGTGCCTGTCCTCGGTGGCGTTCGGAATGACGGGGAAGCCCAGGGGCTCGTAAAGATTAGCGGCGAAGATCGCGCCCTTCAGCGCCGATGCCACCACCGTCGGGGCTAAGAAGAAGCCCTGGAAGAGCGAGGGGAGAAGCCCGAGGTTCGCGCCGACCTCCTGTCCAAGCCCCGGGGCCGACAGACGGTAGGCGCAGCGCTCAATGCACTCGCGCGTGCCGACGATATAGCCGCCGATCGGCGCAAGGCCGCCGCCCGGGTTCTTGATGAGCGAGCCGACCGTCATGTCGGCGCCGACGTCGCTCGGCTCGATGACGTCCACGAACTCGCCGTAGCAGTTGTCCACCATGACCTTGGTGTCGGGCTGGCGCTCCTTGATGAAGGCGATGAGCCTGCCGATCTCGGCGACCGAGAGGGTTGGGCGCGTGGCGTAGCCCTTCGAGCGCTGGATAGTGACGAGCCGAACGTCGGGCGAGAGGGCCGCGGCCACACCGTCGTAATCCACGCCGCCGTCCGGCAGGAGGTCGACCTGGCGGTACGAAACGCCGTACTCGGCCAGCGAGCAGGGCGAGGGGCGGATGCCGATGACCTCCTCCAG
>JAZQVJ010000230.1:0-13528 GCA_045631785.1 Eubacteriales bacterium | reverse complement strand
CACCATCAGCCACCTGCGCTTTGGCGACACGCCCATCAAGTCGACCTACTACATCAACAAGGCCGATTTCGTTGCCTGCCACAACCAGGCCTACCTCCAGAAGTACGACATGGTTTCGGACGTTGTGCCGGGCGGCACCTTCCTGCTTGACTGTGCCTGGAGCGACGAGGAGCTTGACGCGCATCTGCCCGCTGACGTCAAGTCCTACATTGCGAACAACAACGTCAAGTTCTACACCATCAACGCGACCAAGCTCGCCATCGATCTCGGTAACGCGAAGGTTAAGAACACCATCCTCCAGTCGGCCTTCTTTGCTCTTGCCAAGATCCTGCCGATCGACGAGGCCATTGAGTACATGAAGTACATGGCCACGAAGTCCTACCTCAAGAAGGGCCAGGATATCGTGGACCTCAACCACAAGGCCATTGACAGCGGTAAGGACGCCCTCCACGAGGTCGCCGTTCCCGAGGCCTGGAAGACCGCCGGCAAGACCGCCCCTGCTGCTGCCGCCACCGGCGATCGCCCCGAGCTTGTTGATTTCGTCAACAACGTCGTTATCCCCGTTGTTTCGATGAAGGGCGACAGCCTGCCTGTTTCGGCCTTTGAGAAGTACGTGGACGGTACCTTCCCGCAGGGTGCTGCCGCTTACGAGAAGCGCGGCGTTGCCGTGAGCGTTCCCACCTGGATCCCCGAAAACTGCATTCAGTGTAACAGCTGTGCCTTCGTTTGCCCGCACGCCACCATCCGCCCCTACGCCCTCTCGGACGAGGAGATCGCGGCGGCGCCTGCCGGCATGAAGCTCATCCAGAAGGTCGTCGGTGACAAGTCGGGCAACGGCTACAAGTTCACGATGACCGTCAGCCCCCTGGACTGCATGGGCTGTACCCTCTGCGTCAAGGCCTGCCCTGTTAACCAGAAGGCGGCTAAGGACGGCACTGACAAGCTGGCCATCAAGATGGTTCCCCAGGCTCAGGAGTCGGGCGAGCAGAAGTACTTTGACTACTGCGTTGCCAACGTCAGCGACAAGAAGCTCTTTGACACCAAGACCATCAAGGGCAGCCAGTTCAAGCAGCCCCTGCTCGAGTTCTCGGGCTCCTGCGCCGGCTGTGCCGAGACCTCCTACGCTCGCCTTATCACCCAGCTGTTCGGCGAGAGAATGTACATCTCGAACGCCACGGGCTGCTCGTCCATCTGGGGCGGCTCGGCTCCCTCTACTCCCTACACCGTCAACCGTGAAAGCGGCCGCGGTCCGGCTTGGGCCAACTCGCTCTTCGAGGACAACGCCGAGCACGGCCTTGGCATCTACACCGGTCAGAAGGCCCTCCGCGAGCGCGTGATCGCTTACGTTGAGGAGCTTGCTAAGACGGCCGAGAAGGACGACGTCAAGGCGGCGGCTGAGGCCTACCTCGCCACGAAGGACAACGGCGCTGAGAACGAGGCGGCCACGAAGGCTCTCGTCGCGGCTCTTGAGGCCTGCGATTGCGGCTGCGAGCTGCGTGCCAAGATCCTTGCCAACAAGCAGTACCTCGCCAAGAAGAGCGTTTGGATCTTCGGCGGTGACGGCTGGGCCTACGATATCGGCTTCGGCGGTCTTGACCACGTTATCGCTTCGGGCGAGGACGTGAACATCATGGTCTTTGATACCGAGGTCTACTCGAACACCGGCGGTCAGGCGTCCAAGGCGTCGCAGATCGGTCAGGTCGCTCAGTTCGCCGCGGCCGGTAAGGCCATCGGCAAGAAGGATCTCGCACAGATCGCGATGTCCTACGGCTACGTCTACGTGGCGCAGGTCGCCATGGGTGCCGACATGAACCAGACGCTGAAGGCTCTCCACGAGGCCGAGGCGTATCCCGGTCCCTCCATCGTCATCGGCTACGCTCCCTGCGAGATGCACTCCATCAAGGGTGGCATGCAGAACTGCCAGGCCGAGATGAAGAAAGCGGTCGAGGCCGGCTACTGGCACCTCTTCCGCTACAATCCTGCCCTGAAGGCCGAGGGTAAGAATCCCTTCTCGCTCGACTCCAAGGAGCCGACCGGCGACTATCAGGCATTCATCAAGGGTGAGGCCCGTTACACCCGCCTTGCTCAGCAGGATCCCGAGCGCGCTGAGGCCCTCTTCCAGAAGGCCGAGGCCACCGCGAAGGCGAAGTACGAGAAGCTGAAGAAGCTCGGCGACTTCTACTCCTAACAACAAAAAAGCGGCTCCCTGCGGGGAGCCGCTTTCTTATAAGAAGAAGGAAGCCCCGGTGGGCTTCCTTCTTCTTATAAGAGCTTTGCGGACGGGCACTGCGAAGCCGTACCGGCGTACGGCGAGCACGGTCGTCCTCCGAAAGGGGGCAGAGCGCGATCGCCTACGGCTCGTAGTGCAGAAATTGATGCTATGTGCCGTTTCGGGGGACTGCGAAGCCGTACCAGCGTACGGCGAGCATGGTCGTCCTCCGAAAGGGTGCAGAGCGCGATCGCCTACGGCTCGTAGTGCAGAAATTGATGCTATGTGCCGTTTCGGGGGACTGCGAAGCCGTACCGACGTACGGCGAGCATGGTTGTCCTCCGAAAGGGTGCAGAGCGCGATTTCTGCCTACGAGAAGCGGCGCTTTTCGCGAAGGTATCCCCCCTTGAGGCGCGAGTGACTTCCGGAAAATCCGCCGGTCGCGGCCGATTCATACCAGAGGGCAGCCTTTTCGCGGTCGAGGGTGACGCCGTCACCGAATTCAAAGTGGCAGCCGATCATGTAGCAGGCGCGGGGCGAGCCCATCTTGGCGGCGGCCAGGCGAAGGCGAAGGGCGCCCTCCACATTGCCGCGATGGTAGACGGCGGCTGCCGCCGCATACAGACGGTGGGCGCGCTTGGCCGCGCGAGCCTCGTCCATCGTGGCGATCAGCTCCTCGGCCGTCGCGCGGTAGCGCTCGGGGGTGTCAGCCAGGAGGGCGCGCGCTTTGGCGAAATCACGGCGGATGCCGTAGCCGCGCATATAGCAAACGGCGAGGTTGAGCTTGGCCGCTTCACTCCCGGCGGCAACCGCCTCGCGGTAGGCAGCGGCGGCGGCGCGCAGGTCAGCCTTGCAGCCGAGGCCCTTTTGCAAGCAGTAGCCAAGGTTCGAGAGAGAGTCGGCATGGCCGAGGGCGGCGGCGTTCTCGTAGAGCGAGAAGGCCTCGCGGACGTTGCCCGCGTTTTGCGCCTCAACGGCCCGGTTGTAGGTTTCGGCCAGCAGGGTTTCGATCCCCGCAAGGCGGTCGGCCGCAGGGAGGCAGCCACCCGTGGCGGCAGAGCGAAGCCACGGCACGGCACGCCGGACGCCCTCCCCCGCTTTGTCGTGCGAGAGATAGAAATCGCCAAGGACATAGCCGTATTCGGCTACGCCGCTTTCGGCCGCGACGAGATAATGACGCTCGGCTTCACCGACGTCGTGCTTCTCCTTCTCATAGATACGCCCAAGCTGGATGGCGGCCTCGGCCGAGCCCATATCCTCGGCGCGCTGATACAGAGCGATAGCGGCGGCAAGGTCGGGCGGAGTACCCAGCCCCTCGTGATACGAGGCGGCGGCACGGCAGGTGGCCTCAACACTCCCGACGTCGGCAGCCAGGAGGAAAAGACGAAGGCCGGTGGTGCAGAAATTCTGTGCGACGGCATCCGAGGCCAGACGGTAGAGCCCATCGGCACGGTCGGGCAACGCCGGAGCCTGCGGCTCACACGCCGCGGGATCGTGAAGGAAAAGGCGGAACACGAGCTCAAGGAGGCCGCGGCGACGAAGGGTGCGGTAGAACCAACGGGCGGCGCCCGCATCCTTGGCGGTCATTTTGCCGCAAAGATAGGCACGGACAAGACGGCGCGTGGCGCGGACGTGGCCGGCCTTTGCCGCCGTGTAGAGCAAGAAGAAGCGGTCGGCCTCCGTAAGGCCATAGCGCTCTCCGCGCACGGAAAGACGGTAGGCAGCATCCGCCGAGCCGAGCGCCTCGGCCGTGCGGAGCCAGAAGACCGGCAGACCGCGCCCCTCGGAAAGACGGGGCCTTGCCTCCATGATCTTGGCCAAGCGGTAGGCGGCACGCACCGAGCCGTGCTCGGCGGCATCGAGATATCCGTCCGCCGCGCGGGCCGGATCACGGGGGACACCGATCCCCTCCTCGTAGCAACGGGCAAACGCCTCCTCTCCCTCGGGATAGCCGGCATCAGCCAGAAGCTTGTACCGATGGAAGGCGGCCTCATATTTTTTATCCTGTTCAAGGACCACGGCGCGGTGATAGAGCGCCGCCGCCTCGGCCGCATCCGGCCTTGCGGGGGAATTACACGCGGGGCAGACGAGCCCCTCCTCCTCGTAATCCCATTCCTTTTGACAACGGTTACAGGTGATCATCACATGCTCCCTTACATAATAGAATGCATACATCTATACTATAACACACTTAAAAGCATTTTGCAAGAGGTCGAAAAAAAGTAGCATACTTTTTACCCGCTTTGGCTACACTAAACCAAAAAAGAGAAAGGCAGAAAAGTTATGTTTACAAAGAAGTGGTTTGGGGTTTGTATGCAGCATCCTGTGTCCACGATCCTCGTCGGAGTGGCGGTGGCGGCCCTCTTAGCAGGGGGCGGGGCAATGCTGTGCCGCGGGCGGCATCTGCGCGCCATATGCCGCAAGGAGATCCGCTGCTGAGGGTGCGATGGGGCAAAGAAAAACGGCAGAGAGGCTTCTCTGCCGTTTTTCTTTATGCTTTTCTGCCACATTCGGGGCAGAACTTAAAGGGCTCCTCTGAGGTGTAGCCGCACTCGCAGGTGTAGCCCGACGGGCGGGGAGAGCCGCACTCGGAGCAGAATTTCGCGCGGCAGACGGCGCCGCACTTGCAGGTCCACTCGTCTTCCTCCGACGGCATGGCCGTGCCGCACTCAGGGCAGAACCTCCCGGTGGCGGTGGCACCGCACCTCGGACATTTGGCGCCGGTGGCCTCAGCGGCGGCCTTTTTGCCCTCAAGATCACGGGCGGCGTCAAGAAGCGTTTCCTGGCCGCGGACGCCCATGGCACCCGCCGCCATCCCAACGCCCATAAAGCCCGTCATCGCACCGGCCGAATTGTTCGCGGCATCACGCATGGCGCGCATCTGGGCGTAGGCCATGCCGCCTGCCATCGCCTCGGGGGCGGCGTGCATGACGTTGGTATCGAACTCCTCGATACGCTTGCGGCTCTCGTCATCCGGTGTGACCTTGGCAAGGGCAACCGACACGATCTCGATGCCGCGGCGCTCGCGCCACTCGGTATCAAGGGTGTCGCTCATATACGCGGCGATCTCGCGCTGCTTGACGGGAAGCTGGGAGAACTTGATCCCCTCGGAGGAAAGACGGGCGAGGGCCGAATCGAGCGCCGTCATAAACTCGTCGGCGGCGAGGCCCTTCAGATCGTCACTCGTGTAGACATCCGCGACGTTCCCCGCAATGCTCGAGAAGAACACGATGGGATCGGTGATACGGAAGGTGTACTGGCCGAAATAGCGGATGTAAAGGGCGGTCTTGTAATAGGGATCGTCGTACGGCATCGGGGTGGCGGTGCCGAACTTGTTATCCATGATCTCCTTCGTGTTGACGTAATAGACGCGCTGCTGCGAGCCGGCGTCACCCGCGAAGGTAAAGCGGTAGCCGATGCGCTTGAAGGAGTCCACAAGGCCGCGGAAGAAGTCGCCCGAGAGCATCGAGGGCTCGGTGGAGGAATCCCACTTGAAGTAGCCCGCCTCGGCACAGAAATCGACGATCTTACCGTCCGACACGATGATGGCGACCTGCCCCTCGTTGACCGAGATGACAGAGCCGTTCGTGATGATATCCTCGGTGGCTTTATTGCGCGCGCCGAAAAGGCCGCGCTTTTTTGTCTTCAGCTGTCCTTTTGCGACAAGGACGTTCCCTGAAAGCGAATCGCACGTAAAATATTCGCGCCACTGGTCGGCAAGCACCGTGGAGGCACCCGCGGCAAGCGCTCTGATAAGTCCCATAGTGTTCTCCTTTTCTTGAATTTCTTTCCCGAAAAATTGTAAAAAAGAACCCCGCCGAGCCGTGTAAAGCCAAGCTTAGCCCTGCCGCAGCAAGGGGGTGCCGTCTCCGCCGTTTCGTGCTCCCAGCGTCCGCTTGCCACCGTCATACGAGGGTGGGGCGGGAGGTCTGCATGCCCCGCGGCGGAAGTCCCGGCTCCCATAAAGTAAGTGTAGGCCCAATTGAAGCTTTATCACGCACTAAGCAGGAGAACTTTCTCTTTGCCTTTAATTATTCTTCCTCAACGTCGTAGTCGATCTCGGAGAAGATCTCGTTGTCGAAATGAGCCGCGACACGCTCCCACTCGTCATCGTCCTCAATGTTCGAGAGGATGCGGTCCTCGCCCTCTACCTCTACGCGGAGAATGGCGTATTCCTCCACCTCCTCGTCGGCAGGGACGATCGCGACGTACTGCTTCTCCTCAAAGTCGGCAACGGCAACGATCTCGTACTGGGCCTCCTCGCCCGTTTCCTCATCGGTCAGGGTGTAAACGTCACCCGCAAGGATCTCTTCCATTGTTTCACCTCATGGCGCCTTGGCGCCGCTTTCTTTAGATTGGGGGATTGCTTCCATAATCATTATAGCAAAGGGTGAGGGCGGTGTCAAGTGGCATTTGGTGGAGAGGGGGCGGAGGGGGAGGCTTTATGTAAGATGATAGAAAAAGGAGCAACTGCGGTTGCTCCTTTTTCGGTTATGCCCGAAGAGGTTATTTCTGGACGACCTTGTCTTTGATGTTTGAATAGATCGCATCGCACACCTTCTCATAGAGAAGCTGGTCAAGGATCACGTCCTTGGTGTAGCCGGCCTCAATGAGATTCTCCTCGGTGATGGCGTTGGCGCTGCCGGCGGCGGTGCCTTGCTGGGCGTTATAATAATCGAGCATGGCCTGGACGCGCTCCTTATAGCCGTCCTTGCGCTCACGGCGCGTAAGGTTCAGCCCCTCCTCATCCGCGATATAGTGGACGAGCATCTGCTGCTTGAGGTACTCCTCGGCAAGACGGCGGACGCCGGCATCGATATCGTCGGTGCCGTTCGGGAAATAGGTTTCACCGTAGGTCTTGACCATATACTCCTCGACGCTCGTAAGCGCTTCGGTGCCGTAGTTGTAGACGTACTCCTCAAAGCCGGCCTCGGCCTGGTTCCAGAAGAGCTCGATGGCATCCTCAAGAAGGATACCGGGATACTCGGTCACGGTGATCTTGTCGATGATCGCCTCCCAATAGGCGTTAAGCACGGCCTGCTCGACCGCCATATCGTAATTCTCCTTCAGATAATTCTCAACGAAGGGGCGGAAGGCGGCCACGGTGGCGGTCTTCTTCTGTGCCTCGGTATTGACGGCCGTCCCCTCAGGAACGAAGGCGGCAACATCCTCATACGTAAGGCCGAGCTTGCCGTTAACGAAATCGTAATTGATCTCGGGAAGGGTGGGACGGGAAAGGCCGGTAACGTAGACGAACCATTTGGCGGTCTTACCGGCGAGAGCCTCGTTGTTCGGATACTTCTCGGGGAAGTCGACTGTGAACTCGATGGCGGTCTCCTCCTTCACGATATGGGTAATCTTCACGTTCGAGAGCGTGACGGTCTCGGGAACGAGGTCGCCGGTAATATCAAAGCTCTCGGTAAAGGGGCCGGAAAGCACCTCGCCGATGTGGTTCTCGGTATTGCGGAGGGCATCGCGCAGGGCCGCCGAGTAGGTCTGCGTTTCGATATACGAGCCATCCCCGTTCTTCTCGAGGCTGATGCGGTCGGTAAAGCCCTTGCCGGTCTTCTCCTTGCCGTTCTCGGTGTACTTATAGTCGTAGGAGATATAGAGGACGTACTTATCCTGATAGCCGACATTCTTGCTCGTATCGGTCCAAAGGACAAGGCGCGAGTCATCGGGAAACGCTTTATCAATGAGGGCATCCTCAAAGCCCTCAATGAAGGACTCCGAGCCGATGACGAGCGAGGTGGCGGTGGAGGTCATGTTGCTGCCGCCGCGGAAGTCTACCCACGCGCCGTCAACCTCGACCTGGCCGCGGTAATAGATAGTGACGGTATCGTTCTTCTCGATCTCGCCGTCGTTTACCTCGGTCTTTTGGGCGTAGTTGACGAGCAGGTCGTTGATATACTTGTCAACGGCGGCATCGTCGATCGTGTCGATCTTGTCAATGGTGACGCCGAGGCCAAAATAGTCATCACGGGAAACCGACATATACTTTGAAAAATCGGTACCCTTGAAGTCGAATTCAATGACACCGTCGATCTCGTTATCCCCGCACGAGGTCATCGCGAAAAGGGGAACGAGCATGAGTGCCGCAAGGACGATCGCGATGAGCGATCTCTTAAAGCTGTGCATAATTTTTCTCCTTAATGTTATTCCGCCGGCTTGCGGTAGCTGTCGGCGGCGGCGGTCGCCAGGGCATCACACCTCTCGTTTTCGGCGTGGCCGTCATGACCGCGCACCCAGGAAAAGGTGACCTTGTGGACATCGAGAAGCGCAAGCAGGCGCTCCCAAAGGTCGGGGTTCTTGGCCTTGCCGCCCTTCCAGGCTGAGCGCTGCCAAGAGCGCGCCCAGCCCTCGTTGATGGCATCGACAAGGTAGCGGGAATCGGAATAAAGCGTGACCTCGCACGGCTCGCGGAGGGCGCTGAGCCCCTCAATGGCCGCTTGAAGCTCCATACGGTTGTTGGTCGTTTCGGCTTCGCCGCCCGAAAGCTCACGGCGGGCGGTGCCGTACACCAGGATCACACCGTAGCCGCCGGGGCCGGGGTTGCCCCGACAGGCGCCGTCGGTATAGATCGTGACCTTCTTCATCAGCTCTCGGTCGTGGCGTCCGAGGTGATCCAGGTCACGTGCTGATCGGCAAAGGCCGCAGGCTCGGCAACGAGAGCTGCAAGGACCTCGTTAAGAGTGACATACTCACGGAGGTAGGAGGTGGTCAGCGACGAAAGGGCCGAATCGGCGTACATCGAGGCGTAGTAATGCGCCGTTGACTTGGCCTCGGACTCGGAGGACGAGGAGCCCTGGAAGGCGTTGAGGTACATGTTGTAGTACATCGCGTATTCCTCGTTGTAGATCTCCTCCTTGGCCGCCTTGCGTTCACGGCGGTCGGCCTTGGCGTCAAGCTTATCGGCGAGGGCGAAGAGGACGAGCTTCTTGGCGATGAGCTCCTTCCCCTCGGCCTCAATGAGAGCGTAGGCCTCGGTCTCCTTCTTCTCGGCATCCCAGCCCTGGATATCGGCGGCCGACTTGCCGAAGACCGAACGGAGGATGTAATCCTCAAGTGTTTCATAGGTCTTCTTGTTGCTCGAGCTGGTTTCGTAATCGTACTCGTGGTTGTTGAGCTCGACCTTACAATACTTCTTCAGCTCACGGGCGGGATAGTCCTTCATGGCATCGGCCTTTGCGTAGGTTTCGGCGATCTTGGTCCAGAGGGCGTTGCGGACGATCGCGTCGATCGAGGCGGGGGTACCGTTCTCACCCGTCTTCTTGATGCTTGCGACGTACTCGGCAATGAGATCCGCCTCGACGTGCTTCTTGTAGGCGGTGACGTAGCGCTCGTCGGCCGTGGCGGCATCGCCCTCGGCGAGCGAGGCGTCAAGCGTGTACTCATCCTTCTCGGCGAGCTTCTTGACGGTGGTTTCATTCAGGGGAACGATGCGCTCAAGGATAACGCGGAAGGACACGTAGCTGTCCTTGGCCAGCTCCTTCGAGACGCCCTCGGCATCCTTGTAGGTGACCTTCTCGTCGAGCTTGACGATCATGTCCTTGACCTCGGCCTTGACCGCGGCGGTGACCTTCAGAGAGAAGGTGATATCGCGCTCGACCTGCTCGATGGTTTCCTTGATCGTGAAGGTGACGGTCTCGCCGATCTTCTTGCCCGAGGCGTCAAGGGCTTTACGGAATTCGGTGTCGGCCGCGGCGGTCTTGCCGAGAGTCGATGCGCTCTTGTACTCGGAAACGGTACCCTCGTCCCCATCATCCCCCTCGGTGGCGGGGGCGGTGGCGGGAGCATAGTAGTAATAGAGATCGGTGAACTTGGCGTACTCGACAGCAGTTCCGCCGTCGTTCATATAGGTGGCCTTGCCCGTGAGGACAAGGTTATAGCCCTCGGTGAAGGGATCGTCCTCATCGGTGATGCGCTCGAAGGCGGTCGAGAAGTCCTTGTTGTTCATGATGATCTTCTCAAAAACGCTCGAGTAGCTGCCGGTGCCGAGGCGCACGACGGTGGCACCGTCCTTGGCGGCGAGCTTAAGGTTCGTGAGAGGCCCGATGACGGTGGGCTCGGCGCCGGTATTGTCCTTGACCGAGGCGACCTCGTAGTACATCCAAACGAGGTCGTTAAAGACGTTCTCGTCGCTCTTTTCGGCGTTCTGGATCTTATCGACCTTCACGCTATCGAGGGCGGCAGCATCAAGAGCCTTGATCTTCTCCTCGATCTTTGAGGCGACCGACGCCTTATTGACGTTCGTTTTGATCTCAAGATCGAGAGATTTCAAGGTATCAAGGTCAAGGACCGACGCATCGAAATAGGGCGAAAGGTCCTTTTTGTCGTAACGGAAGCTGTGGTCGATCGACGACCAGACGATCCCGAAGACGATGGCGCAAAGAACGAGAAGGGCAATGCCGGCGACCAGCCACTTCTTGGTCTTTTTCTGTTTTTTGCTTTGAATACTCATGTTCGTTTCCTCTTATATTTGTATTTTTTCAAATCAACTCAGTATTGGGTATCGGGATCGGGTGTCTTCCCGTCAAGGACCAGCGCGATATCGCGGCAGGTCTTTTCAACATCCGAATCGGCGACATAGAAGTAGGCGCCCTCGGGGCCGTCCCCCTTGGCGATCGAGACGAGAACGCGCCGCGCATCGCAGAGGTAGAAGCGGTAGACACGCACAACACCGTCCGCCAGTGTGACGCTCATTGTAAGCACCTTTTGCCCCGTGGCAAGGGCGGCATCGACATCCCCGGGGTAGGCGCCCACGTAGTCGGTCGAGAGAAGGTGCATATAGAAGGTCTTGTAGTCGTTGATGACGACCGACCTTCCGCTTTCCTTGTGGATGACCGAATTGACCGTCCTCTCGCCGTTGCCTGCGACCGAGTGGCCGACGGCAAAGGTGTAGGTCACGTCATGGTCGGTATAATCGAAGTCGAAGGACAGCTCGGTGGTGTCATTGACATCCACCTCGAACAGCATATCGTTCAGCCACCAGGAGTCGTCGTATTCAAGGAAGGCGAGCGTTTCGGCCGGGACCTTAACGACGACGTTGTGAATCAGGCTGCCGACGTAATAGAAGCCGTCCTCCTGACGGGCGCTGATATAGAGGTAGTTCGCGAGATAGGACTCCACTCTCACGTTCTCGGTGGTGCTGCCGTCCGCGAGCTTTTCGGGAGTTTCGTAATAGAGGATATAGTGATCGAGGCCGTATTTCTCGATCGCACCGGTAAGGCCGACGGCCACTGCCTCGCTCCCTGCGAGCTGGCCGACCGTTTCAAGCACCGTCATATGGTGCGTGGTGTTCGGCAGGTACCCGGTCATCGGGCTCGGGGCAACGATCTTATAGGCGGTGCCGGCATGGAAGATGTCCTGATCCTCGACGTTGATATGGTCAAGCACGAGGAAGAGGGAATTGACCGAGGTGATCTCCTCGACCGTGAAGGTCACGGTCTTATTGCGGTAGTCGGCAAAGTCGCCCTCAAGCTCCTCGTCGGGGAAGGTGACGGTGAAGGCGAAGCCCGCCTCGGAGATCCTGCGCCCAGCAAAGGCCTCCTTGATCGCGGGGAGCGCGGTGCGGAGGTCGACCGAGAGGTCATGACGGGCCGAGGGTGCGCCCTCCACCGTGGCGGTTGCCGTGAAGCTCACGGTATCCTCGGCCGTGATCGCGCGCGTAGGATCGTGAGGCCGCCAGAGGGTAAAGCTCTTGGTGAAGGAGTAGCCCTGCTGGACGAAGAAGTAGGCAAGCGAGGGATCGGCGAAGGAGGCAAGCGACACGAGCGCCGTTTCTTTAACGGCAGAGGAAAGGCTGAGGTAGACGGTGGGGCGCCCCTCGACGCGGACGTAATACCCTGCCTCGGTGACGGCCTCGTCGCCGACGAAGACACGGATGGTTTCGCCACCGAAGGTCACGATCTCAAACCACGCGGGATCGTCCTCAGGGGCGAGGCCGTAATCGTGATAGTCGATGCTCTCGCCGGCCGCCTCGGCCTCGGCGGTGATGTTCTTAAGGTAGTAGAAGGTACCCGTGGCTACCACAAGCGAGGAAAATTTCTCCTGGTTATAGGCAACGTCGGGGTAGGCGAGGTACCTGTCACCCTCCCTTTGGTAGATCACGAAGGGAGAGGTGGGTGTTGCCTCCTTCCCCGCCTCAAGCGAGGTGCGCTCAAACTTGTATTCGCCCGATGGGTTATGGATGCGGATGGTACGGATATCCGAGCGCTCGAGCATCGGATACAGCAACGGGTAGTTGTACTGGACGCCTTCGCCGGGGCCGGTGGTGATGGGGGGCGTGGGATCGTCCGGCGTGTTGACGATGGGGCGGATGACGGCGAGCCACAGGACAAGAAGCAGGGCGGCAGCGCCGAAGAGGATGAGAAGGAGGAGCTGTTTCTTTTTCATGACGGCCTCCTTCAACGGTAGCGGCGGCGAACGAGCACGAAGATGCCCGCGCCGAGCGAGGCGAGTGACGGAAGAAGGATGAGGACCGTGAGGACGGCGATGTCGCCCCCGGAAAGGCCGAGGTAGGTATAGACGATCTTACCGTTCTTGTATACGTCCTTCTTGGTCGGGGAAATGGTGGTATCGACGAAGCGCTTGCCGCCGTATTTCTCGGAGTTCATATTCAGCCCGCCAAGCGCATCGCTGGCATAGGCATCGGTACGCGAGATGGTGCGGATCGTCGAGAAAAGCACGTCATAGTTGGCGTAGGTCGGGTTGTCGATATACTCGGTGGCGGTGAGTGCCGTGGTGGCGGCACAGAACACGTAGGAGTAGACGTCTCCGTCCTCGCGGAGGCGCGTGCGTACCGTCATTTGGGCGAGGGCGTAGCTGCCTGCCTCATCGGTGAGAGCGCCCGTGGCATCATAGGCCGCGGTCTTCTCGGAGGAGAGGAGGATCGGGGAGGTCATCGCCGAGGTAAGGACACTGAAAAGGCGCGTGCCACTCTCCCAGGAGGAGGTGAGGTAGCCACTCGAGGCCACGACGGTACGGGGGGCCGAGGTCAGCTCGGAAACGTCCCCAAAGAGCGAGCCGGCCATGGGGTACTCGGACTTGTCGGGATAGACGGCGACAAGACGGTCACGCGAGGCCTCAAGCACGGCGTCATCCCCGGCGCCCGTGCGGTCGGACTTGACGGTGACACCGTTCTCGTAGACGATGCCCCACTCGTTGAGGTATTCCTCAAGGGCGGGGAGGGCGACGGAGGGATCCTTGAATACCATGAGGGCGCCCTGCCCGTCAAGGTAGCGGTCGATCTTCTCAAGCGGCGGCGTTGCCTCCAGCAGGAGACGGTCGCCGGGGGCGGCGGCATAGTCGGCCGTCGGC
>JAZQVJ010000229.1:0-1445 GCA_045631785.1 Eubacteriales bacterium | reverse complement strand
CTGGACCTCGCCCTGGGGCGAGGGGCGCCCCGGCTGGCACATCGAGTGCTCGGCCATGGTGCGCCGTTACCTCGGCAACACGATCGACATCCACTGCGGCGGCCAGGATCTGATCTTCCCGCACCATGAGAATGAGATCGCACAGTCCGAGTGCTGCAATCATGCTCCCTTTGCGAACTTCTGGCTCCACAACGGCTATATCAATATCGACAATCGCAAGATGTCGAAGTCGCTCGGCAATTTCTTCACCGTCCGTGAGATCGCCGAGAAGTACGGCTATCTGCCGATCCGCTACTTCCTCCTTTCCTCGCACTACCGAAGCCCCATCAACTTCTCGGAGGAGGTCATCTCTCAGGCATCGTCCGCCCTTGAGCGCATCTTCAACTGTGTGGATTCGCTCGACTTCTATGTGAAGAACGCCTCGGGTGAGCAGCGCCCCGAGGAGGAGGCCCTTGTCGCTTCCTTCCTTGCGACGCGTGATGCGATGATCGAGGGGATGGATGACGATTTCAATACCGGCGCCGGTATTGCGGCCCTCTTTGATCTTGTGGCTCTTATCAACAAGGCCCTCCCCACCTCTCCTTCGCTGGCTGCCGCCCGCCGGGCGCAGGACCTGCTCCGTGAGATGACCGAGCTTTTCGGCTTCGTCCGTGAGGCGGGTGAGGACGCTGAGCTTGTGGCCTGGATCGAGGAGAGGATCGCCGCCCGTGCCGCCGCCAAGCGCGAGAAGAACTACGCCGCAGCCGATGCTATCCGCGCCGAGCTCGTCGAGCGCGGCGTCACCCTGCAGGATACCGCCCAGGGCACGAAGTACACGATCGCACAGTAAGCTACTGTAAAAAACAGCCCCGAATGGCCGATTTCGGTCGTTCGGGGCCTTTTTTTCCTTTTCCTTGAAAAAGGGACAGGAAGTGTCGGTTTCTTTTTCTCTCCCCGTCGCGTATAATGGAAGAGACGAAAGAGAAGAAAGCGAGGTTCTTATGGATCTTTTGCGTATCGGCGACAGCAAGCTGAAGGTAACGCTGACCGAGGAGGATATGGAGAAATACCGACTGGACCGCGAAACGATGGATTACGATACCACCGAAACGCGGAGTGCCTTTTGGCAGATCCTCAACGAGGCTAAGCACGCGACGGGCTTTGATGCGGGGGGCGAGCGCCTTTTTGTGCAGGTCTATCCCTCACGCGGCGGCGGATGCGAAATGTATATCACCCTCCTTGCGGACGAGGAGGAACGGGGGGAGGAGAGTGCTGCAAGGAGTGGCGTCGAGAGCCTTTACCGCTTTGAAGCCTTATCCTATCTTTTGGCGGTCTGCCGCATTTTGCGGGAGTGCGGCTACATAGGCGAGAGCGCGGCCTTCACTGAGGGCGGCGCGTATTTTCTCACCGTCACCGAGAGCCGCCTTGGCGAGATCAGCAAGGACGTGGAAAAGTTCGCCACGCAG
>JAZQVJ010000228.1:0-3563 GCA_045631785.1 Eubacteriales bacterium | reverse complement strand
CTTTTCGTGCAGAAGGCAGACGAGGCCGTGGCGCGCCGCCACCTTCTTCATCATCTCCATCGTCAGCTGGTTATGGTCGCAGGCGATGTTGGTGGTAGCAAAGACGGGGGCCAGCTCGTGCTGGGCGGGGGCCGCCTCGTTATGCTCGGTCTTGGCCGTCACGCCAAGGCGCCAAAGCTCCATGTCGAGATCGTCCATAAACGCCTTGACGGTCGGGCGGATAGCGCCGAAATAGTGGTCGTCAAGCTCCTGGCCCTTCGGGGGGCGCGCACCGTAGAGGGTACGGCCGCAAAGGCGCAGATCACGCCGCTGACGGAAAAGCTCGTGCGGGATCAGGAAGTACTCCTGCTCGGCGCCCACCGTGGTGATGACGCGCGCCGGCTGCCCAAGGATCGAGAGCAGGCGCTGGGCCGCGCGGGACACGCAGTCCATCGAACGGAGGAGGGGCGTCTTCTTATCAAGGACGGCGCCGCCAAAGGAGCAGAAGACGGTGGGGATATAGAGCGTCCCCTCCTTAACGAAGGCGGGCGACGTCGGATCCCAAGCCGTGTAGCCGCGCGCCTCAAAGGTCGCGCGCAGGCCGCCGTTCGGGAAGGAGGAGGCATCGGGCTCACCCTTGATGAGCGTCTTGCCCGAGAACTCCATCAGGATCTTCCCCTCCCCCACGGGCTCGAGAAAGCTGTCATGCTTTTCGGCGGTGATGCCCGTCATCGGCTGGAACCAATGCGTAAAATGGGTGGCGCCGCGCTCCATTGCCCACACCTTCATGGCGTTGGCAACGGCATCGGCGATCTCCCCCGTCATCGGCTCTCCGTTCTCGGTCGTTTTCTTAAGGGCCTTATAGATCTCGGGATCCAGGGCCTTCCTCATGGCCTCGTCCCCGAACACCATTTCTCCAAAAATCTTCGGAAGAAGTGCGGCGTTTTCCATACTTATAACTCCATAACAAAAATATTATACTATTTTACATTATAGTGTATTCTCAGATTTTGTCAAGAGTTTTCCGAAAAGCGGCGGTTTCCGATTGACAAAGCCACCGTTCTCCAGTATAATGGATAGGTGAATATTTTTTGATCGGGGAACACTATGTACTATATCACTCTCGACCTGGAATGGAACCAGGCCTACCTCCAGCAGGCGCTCTCGGTGCAAAAGCGCATCGGCTCGCACCTGCACGGCGAGGTCATACAGATCGGCGCTGTCAAGCTCAACGAGGCGATGCAGATCGTCGGGAGCTACAGCATGATCGTCAAGCCGAAATTCTTCTGCAAGCTCCACCGCCACGTGCGGGATCTCACCGGTATCTCCCAGAGCATGATCGACCACGGCACTCCCCTGCCCGAGGCGGCCGAAAGCTTCCGTCGCTTTTGCGGCCGTGACTTTGTGCTTTTGACCTGGGGGCCCGATGACGTGCCGATGCTCCGCGAGAACCTGACGGCGCACCGCGTTGCCTCCGAATGGCTGGATTGCGACTATGACCTGCAAAGGATATACAGCCGCCAGCGAGAGGGAGGCGCACAGAAGCAGCGCTCGCTTGAGTTTGCCATGGCGGCGCTTGGCGTTGAGCAGACTCTCCCCGCGCACGATGCGCTGAACGATGCCTACTTCACTGCCCTTGTCGCGCAGAAGCTGGAGCTTGCCGAGGGGGTGCGAAATTACGGCGAGCGCGGCGAGCAGTATCTCTTTGACAAGACCTTTGGCGATGCCGATATCGGCGAGGTCGGCTACGAGAGCGTGGAGGCGGTCCTGTCCTCGCCCGAGGCGGCGCCCCCCGCCTGCCCCCTGTGTCATGCGGAGCTCACGCCGATCGGCAAAATGCTCCACGGCCGCAGCCACCGCTATCGTGCCCTGTTCCATTGCGAGCATGATGGCGACCTCTTTTTGACGCTCAAGCTTTTCCCGAATCACGATGCCACCTTTCGCCTAAGGAAGATGCTCACCGTAGCCGATCCCGCCGAGTGCGAGATCTACCGCAAAAAGCTCGAGGATGCCGCCGCCAAGCGCCGCCGCCGTCCGCGCCGCCGTCGCCGCCCCTCCTCATCGGGCGAAGCGCCTGCCGCTGTCGCCGCCGAATAAGCGAAGCCCTCCGCACGGAGGGCTTCTTATGTAAAGTATCGTTTTCATTTCAGAGGAAAAGCGCGAATGTATCGACTTTTTCTTCAAGAACGAAAGGAACCGTCCTATGGCTTACAGCTTGCGAACCGCAACGCCTGAGGATCTTGCCGCCTTGACGCACCTTGAGGCTGCCTGCTTTGATGACCCTTGGAGCGAGAGTGCGATCGCCTCACATCTTTCATCGCCCTCGGGGCTTGCTTACCTTGCCGTCGGGGATGACGGTACGGCCCTCGGCTATATCCTCGGCCTTTCCCTTGGTGAAGAAAGCGAGCTGCTCCGTGTCGGCGTGCTCCCCGAGCATCGAGGCCTTAGGATCGGTTGGTCGCTTGTCGATCACCTTCTGCTCGGCCTCGCCTATGCCGGAGCCAAGGTCTGCTACCTTGAGGTTAGGGAAAGTAATTGCAGGGCGCTGGCGCTGTACCAATCGCACTGCTTCCGGGAAGTCGGTCTTCGCAAGAATTACTACAAGAACCCGACAGAGAATGCCATTCTGATGGCGTACCGGTTCGGAAAATAAAAAGGAGATGCGGTGCTACCGCATCTCCTTTTTTTGGCGGGATCAATACAGTCGCTTGGGCGGCGTTTCCCCACGGGAGGGGATCTCGCCGACGATGGCGCGGACGACCGCCGCCATCGCTTCGGCCCTGCGGATTGTTTTTCATCTTGACACCTCCCCTCCTATGTATTATAATATAAGATGACTAATTCTCGGGAAGCGCGGTCATCGGGGCTTCCCTATGCAAAATCACCGCGGCAGCTCCCCGTAGGCTGCCGCGCTATACCGAGAGGATCACCATGTACCTTTTAGCTCTTGAAAGCTCCTGTGATGAAACGGCCGCCGCCGTGATCGCGGCCGAGGGCAACCGCCTGACCGTTCTTGCCGATATCATCGCGTCGCAAGCCGATACCCACCGTCTGTACGGCGGTGTCGTCCCCGAGATCGCCTCGCGCGCCCACGCCGAGGTCATTTCCGAGATCACCTACCGTGCGCTCGCCGAGAGTGGCGTTTCGCTTTCCTCGATCGGTGCTGTGGCCGTGACCGACCACCCCGGCCTCATCGGTGCTTTGCTCGTCGGTGTCAACTTTGCCAAGTCCTTAGCCTACGCCAACGCGATCCCCCTCGTGGCGGTCGACCACATCCGCGGCCATATTGCCGCTGCGTATTACGATAAGGAGCCGCCGAAGCCCCCTTTCCTCGCGTTTGTCGTTTCGGGTGGGCATACCGCCATCTACCACGTGCGGGACTATACCGACATTGCCGTCATCGGTACAACGCGTGACGACGCCATGGGTGAGGCCTTTGACAAGGTGGGGCGCCTGCTCGATCTCCCCTACCCGGCAGGTGCCGGCTTTGATGCCCTTGCCACCGAGGGCTTCCTTGCCGCCGTGGGTGCCAAGGCGCCCGCAGGGGCCGACGGCGAAAGCCCCGAGGTGGCGGGTGCCCCCGC
>JAZQVJ010000227.1:0-1146 GCA_045631785.1 Eubacteriales bacterium | reverse complement strand
CGGCGGATCTCCACGCGCGGCGGGATGCGGTCAAGCACCGTCCCCTCGGTCGAGCGGATCGGCAGGGTGTCGGTCGGGGCATAGCCGTAGCACTCGAGGTCGATCTTTCCGACGAGGCCGCGCCGCACACGCCCGTCGGGGCAGGTGCGCTCAAGATAGAGGAGGGAATTCTCATACACCTTGAAGAAGTCACCCTCGGCAAGGCGTGTCATCTCGGCGTTGATCGGGCCAATGCGATCGGCACGCTCGGCGAGATAGCATTCGGGCAGGATGAGCCGCAGGGCCGAGGGGGCATCCCCCACAAAGCGGGCGGCCTCCTCCCAGTATTCGGGCTCACTTGTGAACTGGTCGCAGGCAATGACGGCCCAGCGCTCCCCGTCAACGCTTTGGAAGTCGGGCAGGAGAATGTCAGCAGGGGAAAAGCAAAGCTCTTTCATAAAAATTTCCTTTTTCTTTTTTGTATTATCTGCGGGGATCGGGATAGAATAATCGTGGGACGAACGAGAAAGCTCCGCGACGGTGTGGGGCTATCAAAACGCCCCACACCCATAGTACGGAGGAATTTTAACTCTTGGAAAAGAAGCTACCCGATGCTTTCCTTTTGGAGATCGTGCGGGATAAGAGAGCGATGCAACGGTTTTCTTCTCTTACCGCTAAGGAACGCGACCTTGTTGTCGCAAGAGCGCGCGCAGCGCGCACTCGGGCAGATATGCGCCTTCTGGTCCTTTCGTTATCGGACCGTGTGGAAGCGCAGGAATTCTATTGACGGTGGGTTGATAAGCTGTCATCCGTCATGGGGCCGATCCGCATTTTGCGGATCGGTTTTTTTATTTCATCCGGCAAAGACGGCGGCACCCCGCCGCAAGCACCGTGAGGAAGCGATCGATCTCGCTCTCCTCGTTGCGGTGTGACAGGCTCACGCGGATGGCGCAGTCCACCTCGCGGTCACTGCAGCCAAAGGCCGAGAGCGCCGTCTCTCCGACGTGTCCGTGCGACGAGCAGGCCGAGCCGCTTGAAACCGAGATCCCCTCACCCGAAAGGTAATGGAGCATCACCTCGCTCTTGATCCCGGGGAGAACGAGAGAAAGGATGTGCGGCGCCGCCACGGGGGGCAGGATCGGCCGGATCTCAGAGAGCGCAGGATCA
>JAZQVJ010000226.1:0-3998 GCA_045631785.1 Eubacteriales bacterium | reverse complement strand
ATGTATGTTATACTGAAACGGTGTAAAACTGTATTATGTTATTTTTATATTTGTAAATATATTTGTGAAACAACGCACGGGCGCTCCTCGCGCCCGCTGCGTGTCAGTAAATTGAAAGGAAACGGCCGATCGGCCCCTCGCAAAGGAATGAAGAAGGAAGCTGCAAACAACGCCGCCGCCCCCGGCAGGGAGGCAAAGGCTCCTGCGATCCGTATGGAGCATCTCGGCAAGCGCTACGGGCATCTCACTGCGCTTGACGATGTGAGCCTTGAGGTCGGCCACGGGGAGATCGTCGGTCTTCTCGGCCCGAACGGTGCCGGCAAAAGCACGGCCATGAATATTCTGACGGGCTATCTCGCACCCGGGAGTGGCCGCGTTCTTGTTGACGGGGTGGACGTGCGGGAGTCGCCCGCCGAGGCCAAGCGCAAGATCGGCTACCTGCCCGAGCAGCCGCCGGTGTACCCCGATATGACGGTGGACGAGTATCTTTCCTTCGTCTACGACCTGAAGGGCTGCACCCTTCCGAGGGAGAAGCATCTGGATGACGTCGTTGCCGCCGTCCGCATCGCCGAGGTCCGTACGCGCCTTATCCGCAATCTTTCCAAGGGCTACCGCCAGCGTGTCGGCATCGCGCAGGCGCTCATTGGCGATCCGCCCATCCTGATCTTTGACGAGCCGACGGTCGGCCTGGATCCGAAGCAGATCATCGAGGTCCGCAATCTTCTGCGTATCCTCGGCCGCCGCCATACCGTTATCCTTTCGACTCACATCCTCTCGGAGGTGCAGGCGGTTTGCGAGCGCATCGTGGTCATCGACCGCGGCCGCGTGGTCGCCAACTCCCGCACCGAGGAGCTGTCGCGCCCGGTCCCGGAGCGCGCCGCCTACCGCTACCGCATCATAGCTCCCGAGCGTGAGCTCGTCAGCGAGCTTCGGTCGCGGAACGGCATCGCCCGTGTCGAGCTTCTGCCCGAGCGCGAGGGGGAGGCCGTCACCGTGATGGTCGAGTTTGATCGCCAGGTGGATGCCCGCCGCACGGTCTTCAGCGTCTGCGCCTCAAGGAACTGGCCGATCCTCGGCCTTGCTCCCGTGGGGGCCGACCTTGAGGACATCTTCCTCCGTCTTGTCGAGGCGGACGGGAAAAAGTAAGGAGTCTTTATGCTTGCCATTTACAAACGCGAATTGGCCGCGTACTTCACGACGCCCATCGGCTATGTGTTCTGCGCCGTGTTCCTGGCGCTTTCGGGGGCTGTATTCTCGTACACCACTCTCTTTTCGATGACGGCCGACGTGACCACCTACTTCACGGCCATTTTGCTCCTTCTCGTCATCCTCATCCCGCTTCTCACCATGAAGCTCTTCAGCGAGGAACGGAAGCAGAGGACCGAGCAGCTGCTTCTCACCGCCCCCGTATCGCTTTACGGGATGGTTGCGGGGAAATTCCTTGCCGCCTACACCCTCTTTGCAGGCTGCACCCTTCTTTCCTTTTGCAGCTTCTTCATCCTCTACCTTTACGCCCGCGTGCAAACGGCGGTGCTCTTCGGCAATCTTGTTGCCATCCTTCTCCTCGGCATGACCTTCGTTTCGATTGGCCTTTTCGTGTCAGCCCTGACCGAGAACCAGCTGGCCGCCGCCGTCGGCACCGTGGCGATCCTGCTCGTTTTAGTGCTGATCAGCCTTCTTAACTCGCTGATTCCCGTCTATTGGATCCGCTTCGTGCTTTCGAGCATCTCGGTGTTCTCGCGCTTCCAGAGCTTCACGCAGGGGATATTTGATATTGCCGCCCTTTTCTACTACCTCTCGGTGTCGGTCGCCTTCCTGTACCTGACCGTGCGCGTCTTTGAAAAACGCCGTTGGGGGTAAGCGATGGACCTGAAACGCATAACGAACGACCGCCGCTTTCTCGGCACGGCGTACTTTGCGGCGATCCTTTCACTTCTCATCCTCGTGAATGTTATCCTCAACGCCCTTGTCACCCGCTTTTCGTGGTATTTTTATACCGAGGAGAGGTACGAGCATACCGTGGGCGATGCCTCAAGCGCCGTCTTCCGTGACGTCGGCGAGGAGGACGAGGTGCGCGTCATCTTCTGCATGGCGGAGGAAAAGCTGGAGGGGGACGTCGCCTATTCTCTCGTCCTCAACACCTTCCGTCAGCTGAGCGCGCGCCACGACTTCATCAAGATCGAATTCGTCAACATCTTCCTTCATCCCGGCGCCGTGCGTGACTATGCCAAGCGCACGACCGTCACGGGCGAGGAGGTGAGCTACGCCATCACCGAACAGAGTGTGATCCTCGTTGGCGAGGGGGAGGGCAACTTCCGTGTCGAAAGCCTTGAGTCCTTCTTCATTCTGGATGAGGACCGTGTGATCACCGGCTACAACGGTGAGGAGATCGCCATCGCCGGTCTTGCCTGGCTGCTTGCCGATACCCATCCCGTCGCAGGCTTTACGAACACCCACGGCGAGAACTTTGACAGTATGCTGGCCTTCTCGGTCACGCTCGTGGCCGCGGGCTACGATATGATGCTTCTCGACCTTACCGAGCCGATCCCCGAGAGCGTTGACCTTATCGTCATCGCCAATCCCCGCTGGGATCTCGATCGGAGCGCCGCAGGGAGCGGCATCGATGCCGAGCTTGACCGCCTCGCATCGTTTACGGACGGCGGCGGCACCCTCTTCGTTTCTCTCGATCCGTACGCCAAGAGCGAGCTTACGGGCCTTACCGAGTTCCTTTCGGCGCGCGGCCTCATCGCTTCCAAGAACGTCATCCGCGATACCGTCAATTCGATCTCGACCGATGGCTACACCCTTGAGATCGACCTTGCCGACTCCGGCTTTGCCACCGCCGTCCGTGACCGTGTCGGCGCCCCCTCCTCGGCACGCGCCGTCGTCAGCTCGGCCTCGTCTATCGAGTGCCGCACCGTCGGGGCGTGGGCAGCCGAGCCCATCCTCGTATCCTCGCCCGATGCCGAGACCTATAAGAACGGCACCCTCGTCAGCACCGCCGGCAGCTATCCCGTCTTCGCCGTCGCCCGGAAGAGTGAGGGCGGCGTGACCTCCACCGTCTTTCTCACCTCGAGCGTCTACCTTCTTGCGAATGACGCTCTGAACTCTGCCATCTACCGGAACCGTGCCACCCTTCTCGCCTCGCTCGAGGGGGCGGTCGGCCGCACAATGCCGGTCGGCTGCACCATCCTTCCGGTCGGGAATGACCGCCTTGAGGGGCTCACGATGGGAACGGCGCGTCTTTACGCCGTCCTCCTCTCGGTGGCGGTTCCTCTCGTTGCCGTCGGCATCGGCAGCTTCATTACTATCCGCAGAAAGTTCCGCTAAGGAGAACCCTATGAAACACCTTGTACCGCACATGGGAAAGCGCGGCCGCGGGGCGGTAGCAACCGCCGTTTCGGCCCTTGTCCTGCTTGCGGCCATCCTCCTTGGTATCGGTGCCTCTCTCGTCAAGGGGAGCTTGAATTCCTATATTGATATGACCGAGGAAGGTCTTTATACGATGACCGACGAGTTCTATAACGAGGTCAAGCATATCACGGACGAGATCACCATCACCTTCTGCGCCGATCCCGATGTCCTTCTCAATAACTATGACACGCGCTATATCTACGTGCTGGCGCGCGAGCTTGAAAGGAAGATGGAGAACGTGCATGTCGTGACCTGTGACGTCCTTCGGGATCCCACGGCAGTGCAGCCCTTTCGCACCACCTCCACCACCGCCATTGATTGGGACGATGTCATCGTCAGCTGCGACAAGCGCTACCGCATCCTTGCGGCCAAGGCCTTCTTCAGCACCGATACCACGACCGAGGAGTATTTCGCGTTCAACGGTGAGCATAAGCTCGCTACCGTAATGCTCTCGATCACCGCCATCGAGCGCCCCGTCGCCTACTTCACCGTGGGCCACGGCGAGGCGATCTACGATCCCCTGGACCCGTCAGCCCCCGGCAACGAGAAAAACCGCGCCTTTTATCAGCTCCTCGTTGACAGCG
>JAZQVJ010000225.1:0-2716 GCA_045631785.1 Eubacteriales bacterium | reverse complement strand
TGCGGCACGGCGCATCAGCTCGGGGGGGCAGCCCGAGCCCGCCATGATGCCGGTCCTCATATGCGAGAAGTCGGTCGTGCGGTAGTCCTTGTGGTTGAACATGGCGATAAACATCGTCGGAACACCGTTGAAGCAGGTGATCTTTTCCTGGTTGATGCAGGCGAGCGACGACTTGGCAGAGAAGTAGGGCATAGGACACATCGTCGTGCCGTGCGTCATGGACGACGTCATTGAGAGTGTCATGCCGAAGCAATGGAACATCGGCACGTGGATCATCATACGGTCGGCCGTGGAAAGGCCCATGCGGTCACCGATGCATTTGCCGTTGTTGACGACGTTGTAGTGTGTCAGCATGACACCCTTGGGGAAGCCTGTCGTGCCTGACGTGTACTGCATATTGCAGACGTCGCTCGGGCGGACCGCCGCCGCCATTTTTGCCACCTGCTCGGCGCTGACAAGCTTATATCTGGCCATGGCCTCGTCAAACGTCAGGCACCCGGGCTGGCGGAAGCCCACCGTAATGACATTGCGCAGGAAGGGTAGATTTTTTGCGTGCAGCGGCTCGCCGGGAACGGTATCCTTGATCTCGGGGCAGAGGGTGTTGATGATCTCCTTGTAATTCGAGTCAAGGCAGCTCTCGATCATGACCAGCGTATGCGTATCCGATTGGCGGAGCAGGTACTCGGCCTCGTGGATCTTGTACGCCGTATTCACCGTGACGAGAATAGCGCCGATCTTGGTCGCCGCCCAGAAGGTGATGTACCACGCCGGCAGGTTCGTTGCCCATACGGCAACCTTTGAGCCGGCCTTCACCCCGAGGGAGACCAGTGCCCGCGCAAAGCGATCGACGTCCTCGCGGAACTCGGCATAGGTGCGCGTATAGTCAAGGGTAGTGTACTTGAAGCAATACTGGTCCGGGAACTCGTCGGCCACGCGGTCAAGCACCTCGGAGAAGGTCAGATCGATCAGCTCATCCTTTTTCCAGACGTATTGGCCCGTGCCGTCGTGGTTAAAGTAGAGCTTCTTTTTCATATCCCTCGTGGGGCTGAAGCGGGACATGTAGTTGACAAAGTGGGGGAAGATGATCTCGGGATCCTGAAGATCGCCGAGCCAGTCGGGCTTCCACTCCAGCGAAATGAAGCCGTCGTAGTTGACCGAGGAGAGGGCGCGCATGACGTCATCAATGGGCATCGTACCCTCACCGATCAGCTGATACGCCCCCGTATCGTCTGAGTCGCGCATATGCACGTGGCGCACGTAGCACCCGAGATTTTTGATGGTATCGTCGCCCGACTCGCCGTGATCCCGGTACGGGTGGTGGACGTCCCAAAGAACGGCAAGGCTGTCGCTGGCAAAACGGTCGAGCATTTTCCGCAGGCGTGCCGTATCCGAATAGATGCCACTCGTCTTCACAAGCACCGTCACATTCTTCGCCTCGGCGATGGGCAAAAGCTCGCTGAGCACGGAATATACGGTGTCCTCGGCATCGTGCAACGCGCAAACAACGACGTAAGGCACGCGGGCGCTGTGCGCCGTTTCGATAAGTGCTGTCACCGTGTCGGCAACCGAGGTGTCGGCCGAGATATCCGCGGACGTGTCAAAGCAGGGAATGGAAAGGCGGCGGTCAAGCAGCGCACGTGCCGTTGCCGCAATATTATATTTGTGGAAGGGACCGCCGCGGTCGGTGAGCGCGTGGAAGCTCGGCAGATTATAGACCTCTACGCCGGCAAATCCCATCTCAACCGCGGTGTCCAGCAGTTCATCCCAGGAGAGGCCCGGCCAACCGCGTGTAGAAAAGGACAGCTTCATTCCATCTCCTCCTCATAAATGATCTTGTTCAGTGCCGACAGGTACGCATGGATACCCGCACCGACGATATCGGTCGAAATACCGCGCCCCGAGTACACCTTGGCGCCCGAGCGAAGCTTGACCACGGTCTGGCCCATCGCCTCGCGCCCCTCGGTCACCGCCTGGAGCTGGAAGTCATCAAGCTCGTAGTGGTGGCCGGTGATATTCTCAATCGCCCGGAAGGCGGCGTCGATCGAGCCATCCCCGATATACACACCCTCCACGGGCTGCCCGTCCTTCATCAGCTTGATGTGGGCGGTGGCCGAAATGGTGTTGCCCGAGGTGATCAGGTAGGTGTCGAGCTTATAGGTCGAGGGCACCTGCATTGCCGAGGAGGCGACGATCGCATCCAGCTCCTTAAGGCCGACACGCTCCTTCTTGGCGGCGATCTCCAAAAAGGCATCGTACACCCTCAGGCTATCGTCCTCGGAGAGGTCGTACCCCAACCGCGTAACGGCAAGCGCGACGGCGGCCGCATCGTCATGCGAGGTGAGGAAGACGTCTGCCTCCGGATGCTCGGCAACGGTGGCGGCGGCCTTCTTGCCCGGCTGACACATCCAGCTGATCTGCTCGATGATCCGCGAGAGCTGCGTCGTGCGGACGCCGGAGATGGCGCCGAGGGCATCCGACTTAGCGGCAAGGATGCGCGCAAGGTCGGCAAGCGACGCGTTGTCGATCGGATAGGCCGCGGCGCGGAGCTGGGCGGCACCGGCGGTCACCGCCGCGATGGCGCATGCATCTGCCATCGAGATGGCGTTCGAGCAGGAAATGCCAAGCGTAACGCCGGCAAGCTTCGGCAGCTTCTCGTATTGAAGCCGTATAAAATCGGCGAACTCGGTCGGGAGCATGGTGCCGGCAGTATCGCAGA
>JAZQVJ010000224.1:0-1354 GCA_045631785.1 Eubacteriales bacterium | reverse complement strand
GGTTCGATCCCCACCGGGTCCACCAAAACAAAAAACCACCCTTGCGGTGGTTTTTTGTTTTGACGCCCCCGTCGGGGAGAACCCAGCGCCGTCAGGCGCATGGGTTCGATTGCCCGCCGCAGAGCATCCGCCCGCTTGCGAGGCGGTGGCAAGGCGAGGCAAAAGGCGCGAATGCGCCTATCCCCACCTTCAAAACCACCCTTGCGGTGGTTTTTTGTTTTGACGCCCCCGTCGGGGAGAACCCGGCGTCGCCGGGCGCACATCCTTCACCCCTCACCGAAGGCCTCGTCGTACGCCTCGTCGATCGCGCGGAAATGCTCGTAAAAGCAGGAGTAGAACCCCTCGCTCGCCTCGGTGATGTAGGGGACCTCGGGCGCCCCCTCCATCCTGAGGGCGTCAAGGCGGTAATCGCCGTTCACGCGCCATTTGTCAAGGAGGCCGATGCGGATGGCGTCATGCGGACAGTGAAAGGAGCAGCGCATGCACATATCGCACCGATGGCCAAACGTCACCTCGCCGTCAACAACAAGGATGTTCGCCTCGGGGCAGTGCCGCGCGCACTTGCCGCATCCCGTGCATTTTTCCTTGTCCACGCGATAGAGGAAGGAGTTGACGCTCCCCCCGATCTTCTGCACAGCCACGAAGGAAGCCCCCAAATTGTAAAGCAAACTTGACTTGATGCCAACAACCTTGCCGTGCTCCAGGTTACGCACCAGAACAGAAAGGAGCTTTTCGTTCTTCGCAAGGATCTCGCGGACAAAGTCGCGCTCAAAGCGGAAGCGGATGTTGTACGGCATCACGAAATGATACTCACCGCGGAAAAGCGCGCCCGCCCGGCGGAATCGGCGCAGAATACCGCGGCTTGAGGCGTTGTTCATCGGGAAGGTCTCGCCGCTGTTTTTGTAGATGAAAAATCGCTGGCCGCGGGGAATGAGCAAGGACCGCAGATAGCGCTCAAGGGGGGCGGGCGCGTTGAAGCCGTAGATCGGATACCCGATCCCAATGAGATCGTACTCCTCAAGGCGGACGGGCATCGTGTCAAAGCGCACCTCGACCTGTGTCACGGTATGCCCGTGCGCGCTGAGATGCGCTTCAAGGCGAGAGGAGAGATAGCGCGTGTTGTACGTGCCTGTGTAATAAATGAGCAGAATATTCATGCCCTCTCCCTCCCATCGGTTGGTTTTTCTCCATTATACTCCAAAAGCTCCCCCGATGCAAGCAAAAAAAGAAAGGCGCCCCCGGGGGGGCGCCGGTTTATTTTTCGCGGATGCCGAACAAGCGGCGGAGCGCACCTCGGAGGAACCGCGGCGCGCGGACGACGACGATCTTCATAAAAGGTACCTGCCTATTTCTG
>JAZQVJ010000223.1:0-3775 GCA_045631785.1 Eubacteriales bacterium | reverse complement strand
CTCCCCTCGGCGGGGACACCCGTTGGCGGATGCGTCAGGGCAATGTCGTACCGCCCCTCAGCAGAGGCAGGCTCGGCAAGGCCGCGGGCGCTCTCGAGGAAATCCTCGGCGAGGATGCGGACGGTAAGGCGCACGCCAAAGTCGTGCTTGGCACGGCGGCGGACACGCTCAAGGATATCGGCAAGGGTGGGAAGAAGGCGCCCGTCGGTTTCATAGGCATCAAGGGTAATACGGCGAACGCGGCCCGCGCGGCAGAGTGCCTCGATAACAGCGACGGCGAGGATGCCCGTGCCCGCGCCGGCATCCAAAAGGCACACCTCCTCCCTCTCGGGCAGGGGGAGCGTGGCGGAAAGCTCCCGCGCAACGGCCGAGGGCGTGAAGAAGCGGCCGAGGCGGATGCCCTCGGCGGCCACCGTGCGGCGGATCAGCTTATTCGTATGGCGAATGGCAAGAGCAAGCATAGCACCGCCCTCCTTTTTTCTTCATTGTACCACAGGTCGGCAGAATAAATCAAGACGGGGGCGGTTTCTTTTTTTCGCGCGGGTGTTGCACCGCGCACTCTTTTGTGCTACAATAGAGATGCACACAATCGCGCAAGGAAAGGAGGAGCTCCCATGAAGCAGCACCTGCGTATCGTGCATGCCGGCTCGGTTTTGCTGGGTGACCCCTACACCGGGCTACCGCTGGAAAAATGCAAGGAACGGTATCGCCGCTTTTCGGACGTTCTTGACACCTTTTTCGATTATCTCCGCGAGGAAGCGATCGATCTCGTGCTTTTCTCGGGAAATCTTTGCGGCCGCTACCTGACGAGCGACGACGTTAAGCAGCTCATCACACGGCTGTCCTCCTTCCCGGATTGCATCTTCGTCATCTCGCCCGGCGAAAAGGATCCCTTTGACTCGGATTCGCTCTACGCCTCCGGGCGCCTGCCGAAAAACACCTATATCTTTGAGAACGAGACGCTCGATTGCTTTACCTTCCCCTCGCTCGGTGTCCGCGTGTACGGCTGGGCCATTCGCGGACAGCGCTCGAACTTTGCTCCCCTGGCGGGGGCGGTGCCGGGCGATCGCTCGATGATCAATCTGATCTCGGGCTCTTGTGAGATCACGCACCGCAACCTCTTTGCCCACGTAACGCTTGAGGACATTGCCGAGAGTGCGGCCGATTACGCCGCCTTTTCTCACGGGGCGGCTACCCCCGTCGCTTGCGTTGGAAACACTCTTTACTGTCACGCCGGCTTCCTCGAGGGGCGTTGCTTTGAGGAGGCGGGAGAGGGCGGCATCGTGCGCGTGGATATCACACGGGATGCGGAGGGTGACGGGCGCCATATCAAGACGCAGTTCGTCCCCATGTACCATCACCGGTATAAATCCTTAACGCTTGACGTGACCGGGGCCACCGATATGAGCGCCGTGCTTTTGGCGGTGCGCGGCCTTGTCGAGGCTAACGGTCTTGGCGCCGAGACCTCGCTCCGCGTTATTCTCGAGGGTGAGCTGAATCCTACCGTGATGCTCCGTCGTACGACCGACGAGGCGCGCGGCCTCTCGCTCTATTCGCTCGAGCTGATCGACCACACGCGCCCAACGCTCGACGCCGAGTATCTTGTCAAGGATATGACGGTGCGCGGCGAGCTGTACCGCACGCTCAAAAAGCGCATAGCCTCGCAAAACCCGCAGGAGAGCTATGCCGTTTCCCAAGCCTTCCGTGCCGGGCTGGCAGCCCTCGAATCGCGGGATATCACGGGCATTTAAGACCGAAAAGAAAAACATCCGCAGCGCCTTTCGCTGCGGATGTTTTTTTGGAAGCGTTCTTTATTTTTTAACCAGAACGCCGCAGCTGTAAACCCTCCCCGTGCCGTGCGAGATCGCGATATCCTGCCCCTCGCCCTTCGGTTTTGTCAAGTAAATTGCCGGCCTTTGCGTTCGCTTTTCCCTTGCCCCTTGAAAAGTCTTTTGAAAATTGCGATTGGCTCTTGTTTTTTCTCCGCGTGTCTGCTATACTTATATTTGTTATTATTGCTTTATCGCTCGCGCCTTGCGCGTCCTTGGGGGTGTCATTATGAAGAAGATCGGCTTCGACAACGATCTGTATCTTAAGTCGCAATCCGAGCATATCCGCCAGCGGATCGACCAATTCGGTGGGAAGCTGTACCTTGAGTTCGGGGGCAAGCTCTTTGACGACTATCACGCCGCCCGCGTGCTTCCCGGCTTCAAGCCTGACAGCAAGCTGCAGATGCTCCTTCAGCTCAAGAAGGAGGCCGAGATCGTGATCGTGATCAACAGCGGCGACATCGAGAAGAACAAGATGCGCGGCGACCTTGGCATCACCTACGACCTTGACGTTTTGCGCTTGATCGACCTCTTCCGCGGTGTGGGGCTTTACGTTGGGAGCGTGGTTCTCACCCGGTATGCGGCCCAGCCCGCCGCCGTGGCCTTTGAGAAAAAGCTCGAGGGGCTTGGCCTGCGCGTATACCGCCATTACCCCATCGAGGGCTATCCCTCAAACGTTGAGAAGATCGTCAGCGACGAGGGCTGTGGGAAGAACGAGTACATCGAGACCTCGCGGCGGCTCGTCGTCGTGACCGCCCCCGGCCCCGGTAGCGGTAAGATGGCCGTTTGCCTTTCGCAGCTCTATCACGAGAACAAGCGCGGTGTCAAGGCGGGATACGCCAAGTTTGAGACCTTTCCGATCTGGAACCTCCCCCTGCGCCATGCCGTGAACGTGGCCTACGAGGCCGCGACCGCCGACCTCAACGACGTCAATATGATCGACCCCTTTCACCTGGAGGCGTACGGTACCACCACGGTCAACTACAACCGTGACGTCGAGATCTTCCCCGTGCTTCAGGCGACCTTCCATAAAATCTATGGCTCGTCCCCCTATAAGTCGCCCACCGATATGGGCGTGAATATGGCGGGCAACTGCATCGTGGATGACGCGCTTGTGACCAAGGCCGCGCGCCAGGAGGTCATCCGCCGCTACTACGCCGCCCTGTGCGGCCAGCGCGAGGGCACGGTCGAGGATTCGACGGTGTTGAAGCTTGAGCTTTTGATGAATCAGGCCGGCATCACGGTGGCCGAGCGCCCCGTCATCGCCGCCGCCCTGGCCCGCGCCGAGGAGACCGAGGCCCCTGCGGCCGCAATGGAGCTGCCCGACGGGCGTATCATCACCGGCAAGACCACGCCCCTGCTCGGCGCCTCGGCGGCGCTGCTCCTCAACGCCCTCAAGGCGCTTGGGCGCATTGCGGACAAGACTCTCCTGATCCCGCCCGAGATCATCGAGCCCCTGCAGGACCTGAAGGTCAACCACCTCGGCAATCACAACCCCCGCTTGCACACCGACGAGGTGCTGGTGGCGCTCTCGATATGCGCCTTCTCTTCTCCGACGGCCGAGCGCGCCATGCGCCAGCTGTCAAAGCTGCGCGGCTGCGAGCTTCACTCCACTGTGATGCTGGCGCAGATCGACAACAAAACGTTACATAAGCTCGGTTTGAACGTGACCTGTGAGCCGCGTTACCAGACCAAGAAGCTGTTCCACCCGAAATAAGGAGATTGCCATGATCCGTCACGTCGTTATGTTTAAGTTCCTCCCCGAGGCCGAGGGGAGAAGCAAGGCCGAGAACGTGGCCATGACGGCCGAGCGCCTGCGCGCCCTGCCTGCCACGATCCCCGAGATCCTTTTCTCCGAGGTCCGCATCGGCGCGCCCGAGGCGGCCGAAGCAAACTGCGACCTTTTGCTCATCTCGGACTTTGAGAGCTTTGACACGCTGAACACC
>JAZQVJ010000222.1:0-4556 GCA_045631785.1 Eubacteriales bacterium | reverse complement strand
CCCCGTCCCCGTGCGACACGGCAAAATGAACCACGCCGGGAATAAGGTGAAGGATCGCCCCTGTCGGAACATGGACTGTGATGAGCCCCACCGTTACGTCGGCGCTCCCGCGAACGACCTCAATAAACTCAAAGGCGTCCTCATGATAATGCGGTGCGATCAGCGTTCCTTTGCCTGCGGCAGTAACGATCTCAAAGACCTCATTCTCCTTCATGTCCTTCCCTCTCCTTCGTCTTTTTCTCCATTGTAGCAGAAGAAACTGCTTCTGTAAAGAAAAAACTCGAAATTTTTGAGTTTTTACGAAAAAAGCACTCGGAATGAGTGCTTTTTTCTCGAATTATTGTTTTTTGCTCAGTCAATGTCCTCGACGTACTCGGTCAGCACGGTATCCAAAAGCTCAGGATGCAGAAGGTAACGCTTCATGATCTTGAAGCCTGACGCATAGTAATATCCATCGCAGATCCGTTCATCCACCACCGCGCGGAAGGTGATGAAATGGCGTTTTTCCGCCACTCCGTCTTCATTAAACATCGTCTTTGTATACTTCTTCCCGTAGGAAAGGTACACAGGGAGATTACCGAAATCGTAAAGATGATGATAGATCGCATTGATACCGAGTGAGCCCATGCTCGTAATGATGACAGAGCCGTGTAAGGGGCTGACCTCGAGAAGCGATTTCGGCAGAAGCCCAAAATAATCGAGGAAGCGTAAAAAGGCCACCGTGCCGCGCAAAATAAGACGCGGTATCTTCATGAGCCTTGCCGCCAGCTTATCAAAGTTGTTCTCCCTGCTGATCGCATCGCGCAGCACCGCCTCGAACTTCTCGTACACGGTCACAGCGTTGTCGCGCTGATCGAAGTGGATCTTGATCAGAGTATCGGGCGACTCGAGCGACATCTGCTTTTTAACGGGCATGACCGCCGTGACGTCAGGGCGCGCAAACACGTGCTGACCGGAGAGGAAGCGGTTGATGGCCGGGCGCTGTGAGATGGCACGCACATACGCCGCAATAAACAGATGGAGGAAGCCCATATCGGTATACCCCTCTTTGTGCTTCTTATCCAAATATTTCTCGATGTTCGTTATGTCCAGCTCGTCCTCAAAATGGTTCTGGGCATCCGAGCGCACCTTCATAAGGAAGGGGATCATAAACTGCATCGGATGGATCCCGCGCACACGGCGGCCGTCCTTACGGTCACCAAGACGGCGGCGGCGCTTCTTCGGTGCCCACGGCGCCTTTACCTCGGCCTCTTGGGGCTCCCTGAAGGCTTCGGGGGTGGGAGAGGCCACGGGGGGCTCGCCCGCCGCAGACACACTCTCTTCGGGAAGCTTCTTCTCGTCCATTAAATCCTCCAAAAAATAAAGTACATTCTATGATACCATAGGCAAACATTTCTTGTCAAGTAAATCCCCGCATTTTCCAAAAAACCTCGGTACGCGGCGGATATTCAGCAAAAAAGGCAGACCGAAGTCTGCCTTTTTAGTATTAGCCGACATTCGCGGCGTCAATCACCTTCTGAGCCACCGCCGCCGGCACTTCCTCATAGCGGGCGAACTCAAAGTCAAAGCGACCTCTACCCTGCGTTGATGCGCGGAGCGCAATCACGTAGTCACCCATCTCGGGCTGAGGAACCTCGGCAAGGACGGTCTGAAAACCGGGCTTACCCTCAACGGGCTCGATACCAAGCACGCGGCCACGGCGCTTGTTGACGTCCCCCATCACGTCGCCCACATAATCGTCAGGGACCGTAACGCGGAGCTCACCTACCGGCTCAAGGAGGACCGGCTGTGCCCTCGGAATGCCATCCTTATAAGCCAGGATCGCGGCCAGCTTGAAGGAAATTTCATTACTGTCTACGTCGTGGTACGAGCCGCCCGAAAGGTTGGCGGCAAGCCCGACCATCGGATAGCCGGCAAGCACGCCCTGCTGCATCGATTCAAGAAGCCCCTTTTCGACCGCCGGGAAGAAGTTCTTCGGCACTTCACCGCCGAACACGCTCTCGGTAAAGGTCAGCCCGTCGCCCTCACCGGGGGTAAACGTGATCTTGACATGACCGTACTGACCGCTTCCGCCCGATTGCTTCTTGTGCTTTCCTTCGGCATCGACCTTCTTCTTGATGGTCTCGCGGTAGGCAAATTTCAGGCTACCCATCGTCACGTTCAGGTTAAAGCGCGCCTTCAGCTTAGCGGCAACGACGTCAAGATGAATGTCGCCAAGGCCGTAAAGCACGAGCTGGCGCGTCACGGGGTCATTGACAAAGCGCACGGTGGCATCCTCAGCAAGGAGGCGGTTGATGCTCGTCGAGAGCTTATCCTCCTCGCCCTTCGCCGCTACGACCGAGCGCCCGTAATATGCCCGCGGGAAGACCACGGGTGCGTAAGAGAAGGCCTCGCTCCGCGTTGTCAGCGTGTCGTTCGTATTAGTGTTGGATAGCTTCGTAATAACGCCGATATCGCCGCAGGCAAGACCGTCGACCTCGACCTGCTTCTTGCCGTAGGGAGCCAAAAGACGCCCGAACTTTTCATTGGTGCCGGTCGTGGTGTTGCGAAGCTCCATATCCTTCGAGAGTGTCCCCTCCATCACGCGGAAGAAGGACATCTTGCCAACGAACGGGTCGGCAATCGTCTTAAAGACGAACAGCGAGGTCTCGGGGCTTTCACGGTCGATCGGGAGAGTGGCGGCCTCGCCGTCCTTGATGATGCTCTCTTCACCGCGAATGGTCGGGCGCGGGAAGGAGCCAACGATGGTATTGAGGAGCGACTTGACGCCCCAAAGCTTCATAGCCGCACCGCAGAAGACGGGAATGATCTCGTTATGAATGATACCCTCGTGGACCGCTTCCTCAAGCTCCTCCTGGGTGATCGGCTCACCGGCAAAATACTTTTCCATCAGGGCCTCACTCGTGGTGGCTGCCGCCTCGACGAGCTTTTCGCGATATTCGTTGGCAACGTCGGCAAACTGCTCGGGTATCGGCGAGCTTACCACCTCGCCACTGTGCGAATCAAAGATATAGACCTGCATATCCATCAGGTAAAGGAAGCCTGTGACCTTGTCACCGTCAATGCAAGGGATAAGGAGTGGGCAAAGCTTGTTACCGTATTTTTCGGTCAGCTTATCGTACGCCTTTTTGAAGCGCGCCTCGCCGTCGTCAAAGCGATTGATGAAGAAGGTCTTGGGGATCCCCGCCGCTGTGGCGTATTCCCAGGCAAGATCGGTCCCCACCTCGGGGCCGGTCTTACCGTCCACCACAATGATGGCACTGTCTGCCACGCGCACGCACTGGCGCACCTCACCCTCAAAATCAAAGTAGCCGGGTGTATCGAGAATATTGATCTTCACATCGCGGTATTCCAGCGGAACGAGAGAAGCGGAAAGCGAAAAGCCGCGCTTGATCTCCTCGGGATCATAATCGCATACGGTATTGCCGTCGGTGATCTTACCGAGGCGGTCGGTGGCGTGAGTCAGGAAAAGCATAGCCTCCGCGAGAGAGGTCTTACCCGAGCCGCTGTGGCCGAGCAAGCAAACATTACGAAGCATTTTGGTGGGATACATTTGCATTTTCGGAGTCTCCTTTTCTGATAACGAATCTATCGCCGAACATAAAACATCCGGTTTATGCTTTAATTATACACTAAAAAATGGAATTTTGCAATCGCTTGATTGTGAAAAAAGATTAATAACCGTAGAAAAGAAATCGGCGATTTTGTGCATTTTATACACAAAATCGCCATTTTTTCCCTTGGTAGGTCCCAACGCGCTCCATTTCGCGATCGATCGCGTTCATCACCGCAAATTTGTCGGTGCTGTAAAGCGGAGCAAGGAGAGTGCGCCGATCGCCGTCGCCCGTCACCCTTGCCACCACCGTTGTCGGCGGCAAAACCTCCAGCTGACCGACGAGGATACGCACGTATTCCTCCCGCGTCAGGGGAGTATATTGTCCTGCCTCATACATCTCACCAAGCACTGTTCCGCGCAAAACGTGCAAAAGATGGATCTTCACCTCATCAGCCCCAAGATCGGCAACGGCGCGAGCGCTTTTGAGCATCATCGCCTCGTCCTCGCCGGGGAGGCCGTCAATGAGATGCACCGCAATGCGCGCCGAGGGAACGGCGTTGCGTAACGCCCGGTAGCCTTGGCAGAAGACGTCAAAGCTATGCCCGCGGCGAATGAGCGCCGCCGTTGCATCATGGATGCTCTGGAGCCCAAGCTCGACCGTCAGATCGATGCTCTCCGCCACCTCGGAAAGCACCTCCAGCACCTCATCCGGAAGGCAGTCGGCGCGCGTCGCGATATGGAAGGCCACCGCATCGGGCAGCTTCAGAACCTCACCGTAAAGACGGCGCAGCCTCTCGGGCGGTGCGTAGGTGTTGGTGTTGGCTTGCAGATAGGGAATACACCGCGCTGTCTCCCACTTTTCGGAAAGGATCGCGCGCTGGCGCTCATATTGCTCTCGGACCGAGAGCCCCGACAGAGTGAAATCTCCACTCCCGCGTGAAGAGCAATAGATGCATCCGCCGGTGCCGCAGCGCCCGTCAATGTTCGGGCAGGTGAAGCC
>JAZQVJ010000221.1:0-3557 GCA_045631785.1 Eubacteriales bacterium | reverse complement strand
GCACCGCCTCGGCATAGCGGCAGGACGCGCCGCAGGTGTTGATGGGGAGCTTATAGAAGGCCATCCGCTCTCGGCGGCGCACCTCGGGATCGTTTTCGATGATAAGGATCATAGCCATCCTCCTTGCTGATATCTCTATTGTAGCATATCGGGAGTTGAAATACAATTGACTTTTTGGGAAAATCGTGTATAATAATATCGACAAACAGAAAGGGAGATCGGAATGAAAGTTCTATTCGTCAACGGCGGCTCACGCGGCATCGGTGCCGAGATCGTCCGCCTTGCCGCCTCGCGCGGCTACCGTGTGGCCTTCACCTACTGCGCGTCGGGTGCCGAGGCAAAGCGGCTCGCCGAGGAAACAGGGGCGCTTGCCCTCCCTGCCGATTCCTCCTGTGAGGAGGAGGCGCGCGCGGCCGTCGAGATCTGTCGCAAGACCATCGGGGATCCCGAGATCCTTGTGAATAATGCCGCGATCTCGTCCTTTTCTCTCTTTACCGACCTCACCCGTGAAGCGTGGGAGAGGATCTTCGCCGTGAACGTCCACGGTGTTTTCTACTACACGCAAGCCGTTCTCCCTGCGATGATCGCCAAGAAAAGCGGTCGCATTATCAATATCTCCTCGATGTGGGGGCAGAGTGGCGCCTCGTGTGAGGTGCATTATTCTGCCACCAAGGCCGCCGTCAATGGGATGACGCGCGCCTTGGCACTCGAGCTTGGGCCCTCCGGCATTACCGTCAACGCGGTAGCCCCCGGCGTTATTGATACCGAGATGAATTCACACCTCAGCCAAGAGGACCTTCGCGCCCTCACGGAGGAAACGCCGCTTTCGCGCATCGGCACTCCGCGCGAGGTGGCCGAGGCCGTCCTCTTTCTCGCCGGCGATGCGGCCTCGTTCATCACGGGGCAGGTGATCGGCGTCAACGGCGGCTTTCTTGTTTAGCGCTTTGAAAAACTCTTGATTTTTTCTTCATTTTACTATTGCATAAATTCCTTTCTTTTGCTATACTATAGATGTTGGCCGAGCGCTGTACCGCAGGTTCCGCTTGGCTGAGTTCCAAAGGCCGGATAGGACCATACTGGCCGGGGAGGTAGCGGTGCCTTGTACCTGAAATCCGCTATAGCAGGGGTGATTTCCATATTTGAGGGCCTTTCTTGTGCAGTCTGCGCCGTATGCGGTCTGCGTTGAGGGATGGGTCTTGCGCAATCGGGGGCTGTGAACCATGTCAGGTGGGAGACCAAGCAGCATTAAGCGGATTCCCCGATGTGCCGCGAGGGTGCCTGTTCGGAGTGGACGGTGCGGTTTCCGTGTGTAAGGGAGCGTTCGATCTTATGGTGTATGGTCTTATCCGGGCTTTGGAATTTTGATGCGGGCGGCGTGCGCTCGGGGATATCCCCCTGCCGCCGCCTGCTTTTTTACAGTATGAAGGCGAAGCATATCACGGATTTTGCCCCGGGGAACCGGCCTAATTCGGGTTAAGGAGAGAAGTATGTATCGTGCCCTATACCGCAAGTGGCGTCCCGTGGATTTTGACGATGTTTGGGGACAGGATCAGGTAACGGGAATACTGAAATATGAGGTAGCGTCCGGCAAGCTCAGCCACGCCTACCTCTTTTGCGGCTCGCGCGGCACGGGCAAAACCAGCAGCGCCAAGATCCTCGCCAAGGCGGTCAACTGCCTTTCGCCGAGGGGCGGCAACCCCTGCAACGAGTGCGCCGCCTGCCGATCGATCGACGCAGGCACCGCGACCGATGTTATTGAGATGGACGCGGCCAGCAATACGGGTGTTGACGACGTGCGCGATATCCGTGACGAGATCGTCTTCACCCCCGCCGAGCTCAAATACCGCGTCTATATCATAGACGAGGTACATATGATGACGGGGAGCGCCTTCAACGCCCTCTTGAAAACCCTGGAGGAGCCCCCCTCCTACGTGATCTTCATCCTGGCAACCACCGAGCTGCATAAGCTCCCAAGCACCATTGTTTCGCGTTGCCAGCGCTTTGACTTCCGCCGCATTACCAACGATGTTCTTTCAAAGCGCCTGCTTCACATTGCCGAGGCCGAGGGCATCTCGCTGACCGAGGGGGGCGCGCGCCTTCTTTCTCGCCTTGCCGTTGGCGGCATGCGTGATGCGATCAGCCTCCTTGAGCTGTGCGCGGGAATGAAGACTACCATCGACGAGGCACTTGTCACCGCCGTCTGCGGTGCGGGTGACAGCGCCGCCGCCTACGATCTGATCGCTTCGATCGCCGCGCGGGATTACACCGCGATCTACGGCGCGATCCGCGACCTCGTGATGTCCTCGCGCGACCTCTCGGTCTTCTTCCGTGAGCTGATCGATGGCTACCGCGATCTCACACTTATCAAAACCGCCAAGAATGCCGCCGATTACCTGGATCTCACCGATAGCGAGGCCGAGCGCCTCCGCGAGCTGTCCTCGCTCTTTTCGATGGAGCAGCTCATCTACCATTCCGAGATCCTCGAGGATGCCTATGGCCGTATGCAGCGCGCCGGTGCCTCGCGCCGCGCGGTGGCCGAGCTGGCACTGACTCGCCTTTGCGATCCCAAGCTTTCTTCGGGCGAGGAAGCACTTTTAGCTCGCATCTCCGAGCTTGAAGCTGCGCTTGCCCTCCTCCGCGGAGGTGCCGAGCCGCCCGCAGCTCCGCGCGCACCGAAGCCGCCGGCACAAAGGGCGGCGCCTGCTCCGGGGGCCCCTGTCCCCGCAAAGGCTGCCGTCCCGGAGAACGAGCCGAGGGCCGCCCACGCCGAGGACAAGGTGTCCTACCGCGCCTTCGCAGGGTGGCGCGAGGTGACCGAGGAGCTTGGTCGGAGGAATGCCAGCATGGCCGCGCCGCTGAACGGTTCAAGCGCCGCGATCTCGTCGGAGGGACACCTCGTCGTGCGTGTCGGCAATGCCTTCTTCCTCACCCTCCTCAATAAGGAGGAGTCACTCGCCACTATCCGTGCAGTTGCCTCAAGCCTCTCGGGCGTGGCCGTCGCCTCGGTCGAAATTCAAAGCACAGGCACAAAGAAATCCGATTCTGTTCTCGAGGAGCTGGAACGCGCCCTCGCGGAAAACCAATAATTAAGGAGAGAACACTATGAAAGTCAGAATTCCTCAGGGCGGCGGCATGGCCGATATGCTGAAGCAGGCACAGAAGATGCAGGCCGATATGCAGGAAAAGCAGGCAGAGCTTGAGGTCGCCGAATATACCGTTTCGGCGGGCGGCGGCGCCGTCACTGTTCGTATCAACGGCAAAAAGGAGATCCTTGCGATCGATATTGAGCCTGAGATCGTCGATCCCGATGACATCGAAACGTTGTCGGATATTTTGGTTGCCGCAGTCAACGAGGCGATCAAGCGCGTTGACGACACCAACAACGCCGAACTCAACAAGATCACAGGCCCCATGAATTTGCCGGGACTTTTCTGATCATGGCAGAATATATCGAATCGCTTCAATTGCTTGCCGAGAAATTCGGCAGGCTTGAAGGGGTAGGAAAAAAGACGGCAATGCGCATGGCTTTTTCGGTTTTGGAATTGGAAGAGGAGGAC